>CAZHIK010000383.1:0-8231 GCA_964532635.1 uncultured Enterobacterales bacterium | reverse complement strand
GCGCCGCGATGTCCTGGAGCTCGTAGCGGATCAGGGGCAGCAGCCGGTTGAACAGGTTGGTGATCAGCACCTTGCTGCCAAAGTGACCTTCGGGGACCGGGCGGCCCTCGTCGTCCACTACCTCGAGGGCCACCATGTCGAGGTTGACGTGCAGCCCATCCCCGTGCTCGCAGCTGCGGGCGATGGGCAGGCACTCCCCCGCTCCGTACAAGTCGTAGACAGGCACGCCGAATGTCTCCGCCGCGAACTGGCGCACCCGTGGGGTGAGCGGCTCGCTCAAGGACACCACCCGAGCACGCTCGTGGTGGAGGATGTCCAGCCGACCTGCCTGTGCTTCCTCGCACAGCTGCTCCAGCACCGAGGGGTAGGCGAAGAGGATCTGTGGCTGGCCGGCGTTGAGACGCTCCACGATGCCATCGACGGGCAGCCGCAGGGAGATCCGGTCCACCTCGATGAACCAACGCGAGGCCCGGGGCTGGTGCAGGAAGTTGGCGTGGGACGGCGCGAAGCCACCATCCATGAGCACACACGCGATCTTCAGGGCCTGCGGATCCAGGGCCCGCTGCAGGATGCGTGCCCCGGAGGCGTCCACCATGGAGCCCCTGGCCAGGTTCACGGCCCGGACGTGGTTGAAAGATTCACCGCTATAGACCACCACCACAGGCCGCCCGGAGGTGCCCGAGGTGCGGATGAGCACGTTGCCCCTGTAGCGCCGCCCCTGGTTGTCGGGCTCGGCCATGAAGGCCTCGATCTCTGCCAGCCTCAAGTCCGGATCGCAGACGATGTCGTCGAAGCGCTCCATCAGCGTTTGCTTGTCCATGGTGGGCAGCTGGCTCAGCTCCAGCTGGGTGGGGTCCACTCCCCGCAGCCGTTCCCGGTGGAAGTCCGAGCGCTGCTGGGCGTGGGCCACCAGGGCCTCGAGCCGTTGGCGCTGCACCGCCCGCAGAGCATCGATGGACAACGTTGACGCTCGCCGGTAGGCGCGGATGAGCTTCAACATCTGGAACAGCTCGGACATGTGGGCTCTTCTCATCCAGGGCGGCACTGCCTCCCCCACGTTACCGCTTCCTGACAGCGGGCCACGAGGCGAGCTTGTGAGATCCGCGTCAGAACCACGGGAGGTCGGCATGACCCGTGATCTCGACGCCATGGTGGACAGTCAGCTCATTACGCGCGGAGTCCGGGACCCGCGGGTGCTGGAGGCCATGCGCAGCGTGCCACGGGCCCGCTTCATGCCCAGCTCCGGTCGAGCCATGGCCACCTATGACGGCCCGGTCCCCATCGGTCACGGCCAGACCATCAGCCAGCCCTACATCGTGGCGCTGATGGTCGAGCTGCTCGAGCTCGAGCCCCACCACCGCGTGCTCGAGGTCGGCGCGGGCATGGGCTACCAGGCTGCCGTGCTGGGGCGCATCGCCACCGAAGTGCACAGCCTGGAGCGGATCGAGCCCCTGGCGGCCGTCGCCAGGGCCAACCTGGCGGCGCTGGGCTTCGACGGGGTCACGGTCCACCATCGCGACGGCTTCGAGTGGCTGCCTGTGCACGCGCACTACGACGCCATCAGCGCCGCGGCTGCCCCTGATGAGGTGCCGCGGGCCCTCGAGGACCAGCTCGCCCCGGGTGGGCGACTGGTGCTGCCGGTCGGCCGGCGCTGGGGTGTCCAGGAGCTGGTGCGCATCAGGCGCACCCCCTCCGGTCTGACGCGGGAGCGCATCCTGGGTGTGCGCTTCGTTCCGATGGTTCCCAAGCTGGCCTGAGCCCCCGTCCCACAACTTCTCTCCGATCTTTTCCTAAAGAGGCCCACTCCCCTACCGATGGTGCTCACGGCCGGCGCCGTGCACCCCGGTCTCGGTCCCACGTATGCTCATCCTGGCCCTCCCCCTCATCGCTTCCCTCCAGGCCGCCACCATCACGGTGGGCTCGGGCTCGGGCTACGACTTCGCCACCATCCAAGACGCCATCGACGACGCGAGCGACGGCGATCTCATCTCCGTGGCCACGGGGACCTACGCCGAGTCCATCGACCTGAGCGGCAAGGAGGTCACCATCGAGGCCTCGGGGAGCACCTCGCGCACCATCATCGCACCCACGGGCACCACGCCTGCCATCACCGTGGATCGGGGTGAGAGCGCGGTGCTGGTCCAGGGCTTCACCATCACGCCCAGCAACGGCCGGGCCATCTGGGTCGAGGACTCCAGCCCCGAGTTCGTGGACATCATCATCGACGGCGCCGGCAACCTGGCCAGCGGACAGGGCGGTGCGATCTACGTCACGGGTGGTGCCCCCAGCTTCGACCAGCTCGAGGTGATCGACAGCCGTGCGGCCTACGGCGGCGATCTGTTCGCCACCGACCACGCCGACGTGCTGATCACCGACAGCAGCTTCGAGGGGTCCCTGGCCACCTACGGCGGTGGCATGTGGGTGGAGAACTCGGCGGTCACGCTCATCACTGTCACCGCAACCGACGCCCGCTCCACCAACTCTGGCGGCTTCGCCTACCTGGACAACGCCGAGCTGTATGCCACGGACCTCGAGCTGGTGGACCCCACTGGCGACGCCTGCTTCGGCGCAGGCGTGTACGCGCGGGACCACAGCCACATCGAGTGGGACGGCGGCGGGGTCAGCGGTGCAGTGGCCGACGAGTATCGCTCTGGCTACACCGGCGGCGCCGTGCACCTGCGGGAAGCCTCCACCATGGACGGCACCAGCATCCTCTTCGAGGACAACCTCGCCTACGCTGGAGGCGCGATCGACGTCCGGGACAGCGCCCAGGCCACCCTGACTTCCTGCACCTTCGAGAACAACGAAGCCTACACCAACGGCGGCGCCCTGCGCGTCTACGACAGCGCCTCTACCGCCACCGACAGCTGCACCTTCGACGGCAACTCCGCCGAGGAGGGCGGTGCGGTGGAGGTCAGCGTCGACGCCAGCTACACCGACGCCGACAGCAGCTTCGAGGACAACGAGGCCACCTCGGGCGACGGCGGCGCCATCCGTGTCGCCGACGAGGCCGAGCTGTACCTGGAGGGCTCCAACTTCGAGGGCAACCAAGCCACCGAGACCGGCGGCGCACTGGCTGTGGAGGATCCGGGAGACGAAGACGTCTACGTGGTCGAGGCCTCGTTCACGAGCAACTCGGCGGACAACGGCGATGGTGGCGCAGTGGCGGTGACCTCCAACGCCAACCTGTGGCTCGACCTGTGCACCTTCGACCTGAACGACGCCGCCCTGGGCTGGGGTGGCGCTGTGGCGTTCGATCCCAGCGCCGCTGGCTACACCCTCGAGGCCACCGACTGCAGCTTCGAGGAGAACTCCGCTGACGACGGAGGCGGCGCCATCTGGTCGCTCGAGGCCGACGAGGTCACCGTCCTGGACAGCGCCTTCCTACGCAACGAGACCGCCGGAGACGGCGGTGCCGTGCACGTGGACAGCAACGACGAGGTGCTCCTCCAGCGCAACCTGTTCCACGAGAACAACGCCACCTCGCTAGGCGGCGCCTACTACGAGACCGGCACCGGGATCAGCGCCGAGGTCACCAACTGCATCTTCTCCGAGAACACGGCCACCTCGGGCGCCGGCGTGGCCCTCGAGGACCAGACGGTCCAGACGGAGCTGGTCAACAACAACCTCACAGGCAACGATGCGTCGGCCTCCGGTGCCCACCTCTACCTCAGCTCGGCCACCATCAGCTTTGTCAACAACATCGCCATCCTGGGCGTGGACGGCGGCGGACTGTACGCCGACGACAGCGCCTCGGCCTCGGCCAGCGACTTCTACTACAGCGACGTGTGGTCCAACTCGGGTGGAGACTACGACGGCACCCTGGTGGATCCTGTGGGTACCAGCGGCAACATCTCCGAAGACCCGTTGCTGGCCGACTACACACAGGACGGCGACGAGGCCAACGACGACCACCACCTGGACCTGTCCAGCCCCTGCCTGGACACCGGCGACCCCAGCATCGTCGACCTGGACGGCAGCCGCTCGGACATGGGCGTCTATGGCGGCCCCGACGCAGAGGGCTCCGACGCCGACGGTGACGGCTACTGGGACATCACCGACTGCGACGACACTGACCCCACCATCCACCCCGGGGCCGAGGAGACCCCCTACGACGGCGTAGACCAGGACTGCGACGGCGACGATCTGGAGGACGTGGACGGAGACGGCTACGAGGCCCCCGACGTGGGTGGCACCGACTGTGACGACACCGATGCCACGGTCTACCCCGGCGCGCCGGACACATGGTACGACGGCGTGGACTCCGACTGCGCCGGCGACGACGACTACGACCAGGATGGCGACGGCTTCCAGGCCGCAGGCTACGGCGGCCAGGACTGCGACGACACCGACGGCAACATCTACCCAGGAGCGCCCGACACCTGGTACGACGGTGTGGACAGCGACTGCGACGGCCACAGCGACTATGACGCCGACTACGACGGACGCGACGACGTGGGGTACGGGGGCGACGACTGCGACGACACCGACGCCTACACCTACCCCGGCGGCACCGAGATCCCCTACGACGGCATCGACCAGGACTGCGACGGCGCGGCCAACACGGACGTGGACCAGGATGGCTACGACGCCGAGGAGGCTGGTGGCGACGACTGCGACGACAACGACGCGAACACCTACCCCGGTGCACCCGACGACCCCTACGACGGCGTGGACTCGGACTGTGATGGTTTCTCCGACTTCGACGTGGATCACGATGGTCACGCCACCGTCGTCGACGGACACGGTGAGGACTGCGACGACACCGATCCCTACATCAACCCCGACGCCACCGAGATCTGGTACGACGGCGTGGACCAGGACTGCGACGAACACAGCGACTACGACCAGGACTACGACGGCTGGGACAGCGACCAGTACGGCGGCGAGGACTGTGATGACACCCACGCCGACGCCTACCCCGGCGCCACCGAGGTCTGGTACGATGGCATCGACCAGGCCTGCGACGGTGGGGACGACTGGGACCAGGACGGCGACGGCTGGCAGTGGTCCGCCTTCCACGGCGAAAACGACGACTGCAACGACACCAACGCCGACATCTACCCCGGCGCCGTCGAGCAGTTCAACGGCCTGGACGACGACTGCGACGGGTGGACCGAGCTGGACGACCGGGACGCCGACGGCTTGGCCGATTGGTACGAGTGGCTCTGGGAGACGGACTACGAGGACCCGGACAGCGACGATGACACCTTGCTGGACGGCGAGGAGATCGGCAGCGTGGACGAGCCCGCCGACAGCGACGCCGACACCGTCATCGATCCCCTCGACGAAGACGACGATGATGACGGGATCCCGAGCCGAACGGAGCTGACCACCGATGTGGACGACGACCAGGTCTGGGACCGTGACGTGGACCAGGATGGGGCGCTGAACTCTGTGGACCGCGACAGCGATGGCGACGGCTACACCGACCGCCGCGAGGGCACCGATGACCGCGACCGCGACGGCATCCCCGACTACCTGGACTACACCGGTGACTACGCCGGCGGTGGCTGCGCGGCCCTCAGCGGCTGCGGCGGTGGCAACGGCGGCCTGGCGGGCCTGCTCCTGTTGGGTGGGCTGCTCGGACGGCGCCGCCGACAGCGCCCCAGCATCTGGGCCCCCCTGGGCGGACTGGCACTGCTCGTGATGCTGGTGGGCTCCCCCGAGCGCGCCCTGGCAGACACCGACTACGACGCGGTCGATGTGCGCGGCTTCTGGATGGCGGACACCTCGGGAGACCCCCACCGCCCCGTGCGGCTGGCCTATCCCTCCTCTGGTACCGGCTGGGACGCAGGGCTGATGGTGGACGCCGCGCGCAACCCGCTGGTCGAGATCCTGCCGGACGGACGGGAGTCCATCGTCGATCTGATGACCTCGGCCCACGCCTACGGCGGCATCTCCTGGCGGGGGATGCGCTTCGACCTGGCCGCGCCGGTGACCCTCTACGGGCACGATCTCCAAGGAGGCTTCGCCGCAATGGGCGATCTACGTGCCGGGATGCACGTCCCAGCCGTGGCACCCCGCGGTCGGCGTCCTGGTGTGGGTGTGGCCGCCTGGGGCTGGCTCCCCACCGGCGGTGAGCAGCGCTGGTCCGGCAGCCCGGGAGTGGCGGCGGGCGCTGTCGCCACCGTGGCCCAGGAGCTGGGTCCGCTGGGCTGGACCCTCAACGCCGGGCTGAGGGTGGCCAGGGCCGACGACGCCCGCAACATCCGCTCAGGCCCGGGTCCTCTGGGCGGTGCGGACCTCCACTACAGCGTCACCGACTCCATGGCCGTGGGAGTGGGCGCGGTGATCCAGGGCACCACGGGCTTCGAGTCCTGGCCCATGGAGGCTGACGCGCGAGTCCGCTACCGGGTGCGAGGGGGAGGCTTCGCCATCGCCGGCTTGGCCACTGGTATTACCGACGGGGTGGGCGCCTCCGGCGCCCGGGCCTACGCGGGCATCGGCTATGGCCGACGGCGCTCGGACTGGAGCCCTGCCATCATCAAAGCCCCCGTCCCCACCCTCGTGCACGAGGTCACCGTCACCCCAGGTGAGCTGCCCTTCACCGAGCAACCCCTGGCCTTCCTCGCCGAGGACCGCATCGTGCTCACGGAGCAGATCTTCTTCCGGGAGGCCCGCGCGGCCATCCTGCCCGAGAGCGAGGAGGTCCTCACAGCGGTGCGGGACGTGCTCCTCGCCCACACCGAGGTGACCCACCTGTTGGTGGAAGGCCACACCAACTCCCGCGGCAGCGACAGCTACAACCTCGAGCTCAGTGAGGCCAGGGCCCAATCCGTGGTGGACTGGCTGGTCGATGAGGGGGTCCCCGCAGAGCGCCTGCTGGCCAAGGGGCTGGGCGAGGGCCGCCCGCTGCTGGCGGACGACCACCCCGACGCGATGGTGGTCAACCGCCGCGTGGAGTTCCTGATCCTGCGCGCGGACGAGACCGACCAGGACCTGCAGGTACCGGACAAGGAGTCCATCCCCGACGAGGCGTGGCAGGACCGTTAGAGAGGGACCGACCGAGGAGCCCCAATGCTCTCCTGGACCAAGGCCGGGGCCGTCAAGCGGCCCACCACCCTCCAGATTCGCGCGCAGCGGCGCTACCCCGATCGGGTGCGCGCAGGCGCTCCGACACCCACCCGTGGGCTGGACCGCGATGAGCTCGAGGCCAACCTGCGTTGGTTCACCGAGGGCAAGCGAGGTCCGCGCACCGCACCCTGCACCACCCTCGTGCTCTCCGGCGTGGGGCTGCTGTCATCGGCCGACACCGCCCCGGTGCTCGCCCTCGCTCGCTCACTGGGTATCGAGCGCGTGGTGCTCCACGCTGGCACGGAGGACCTCGCGAGCTTCAGCCCCGCTCCATGGCGCGAGCTGGTGGACGTCCTGGTGGTCCCCATGCAGCCCTCGGCGGGCGGAGAGCTGCTGAGGCAGGGGGCACGCGCCGCTGCAGCGTGCCGGGCAGCGGGGATCCGGGTGGCCGCCAACACGGTACTCGGCGCCGAGGCGTTGGACGGGCTCGAGCACCTTGCCCGGGTGGAGAGCGAGCTGGAGCCCGACTCCCTCACGCTGTCGTTCCCCTTCCCCACCGGGGCTGAGCAACCTCCGCCCCCTCCCCCGGCCCAGCTGCTCCCCGCCCTGCGACGCGCCGTGCAGCTGCTGGTGTGCGCGGGGGCCGAGCCCCGGATCAAAGGGTTGCCCGCCTGCTACCTCGAAGATCTGGCGGACCGCCTGCACCCCTCGAGCAACCGCTGGTACGTCGACGCCGACCACCAGCGCGGGGACGCTCTGCTCTTCTTCCCCGACGTGCTGGCCTTCCACAAGGACGACGCCTGTCGCTTCTGCGCCTGCGACGGTCGCTGCGACGGCTTCTTCGGTGCCTGGCTGCGCCTGCCGGGGTTCCCGGCCCTCGACCCGATCCGCGAGGGCTGAGCCCGGCTGTGCTACTCGTCACCCAGCCTGGCGAGCTGGGCGCAGGCATCGCGAACCCGGGATGTGGTGCCGCCGCAGACCGCGCGCAGCTGCGCTTCGGCCAGGTCTGCTGAACCCGCGACCAGGGCGGCCTGAGCCAGGTACCAGTCGATGTCGGGCAGCTCGCCATCCAGGCCCCTGGCCCGCTCGAAGGCCTCGACCGCCTGACCTCCCCGACCGGCGCAGACGGAGCTGAGACCTTCCCAGTACCAGGCCTGGACCAAAGCCGGCTCCCGCATCCGCCGGCTCCGGCAGCGAGAGGATCTGTTGCAACT
>CAZHIK010000382.1:3602-8236 GCA_964532635.1 uncultured Enterobacterales bacterium | reverse complement strand
CGGCCACCAGCGCCAATCCCCGCGCGGGTATCGCAGGCCGCAGATCATCGACAACGCCTGTGTCACCGACCACCTCGGCCACATGCAACAGAGGATCGGGGGGACCGCAGGCGGTCGAGAGCAAGACGAGGATCAGGGAGCGCATGGGTCGACCGTACACGGCGCCGACCGCCCGGTTCCAGCTCAGCGCAGATCCACCCTCAGGGTGAACTCCCCGCTCCACTCCGTGCCTTCGTCGTCCACCCAGGTGTCGGCCACGATCAGGTAGCGGCCCGGGGTGATGTCGTACTCGAAGTCGGTGTGATCCCGCTCCAGGCAGGCGTCGGGATCGTCACCCTCGAGCAGGTGGATGTCGATGTCGATGGGAGCCTCGCTGTCCACCTCGACGGTCAGCGTCGCGTGCTCATCGACGCGCAGCAGGTAGATCAGCTCGGCCCCGCCCTCATCGGCGTCCGAGCAGTTGTAGACATCGAACTCGCTCGAGCCAGCGCTGGAGGTGTCCCGGGTGTCCTCGAAGGGGAAGCTGTCGATGCGGAACGGGCAGGCGTGGCTGCCGTCGTAGGCCTCGCAGGGGGTCCAGACCTCGGGCTCGATGTCTCGCACGTCCACCAGGTAGTACTGCACCTGAGTGCCGTCCTCCTCCCAAGCGTCGGTGATGAAGGCCTCCCAGTTTTCCATGCCCGGAATGGTCTGACAGCCCGCTGACCAGTTCTGCACCCGCGCGGTACCCAGGGGCGCGTTCACCGACGCCATGTGGATGTTGTGGCCCGAGCCCACCCGCTCATAGTCTTCGCCAGTGTCGGGCCCCAGCCAGCCGTTGCGGTCCGAGTCCCAGTGGCCGTTGTTGTTGGTGTCGTCGATGCTGTGGTAGCCGCTCTCGTCCATGGACAGAGCGTTGTAGGAGCGGTGCCAGCCGTTTTCGTGGAGGTAGCGGCGGTTGGGACGCAGGCTCGAGGAAGCGTTGGTGCCGAAGTCGTAGGCCCCGGTGTCGGTGTTGACCGGGAACTCCCGCACGCGCTTTCCATCACCGTCATGCCAGAGCAGCACGATGGTGTCGTTGAAGAGGTCCGGAGCGTTGCCATGCCAGGCGAAGGTGCCCGGGTAGGCGCCGCGCAGCCCCATCACCGTGCGCCGCCCACCGGCGGTGACCGCGGGGATGCCCGTGGTCTGCTCGGCGATGGACATGTAGAGGTCGTAGGCGTCCGCCTCGCTGAGCCACTCCACTCCGCGGGGGGTCTCGAAGCAACGCTCCCCCTCCCACTCCACCGCCCGCTCGAACAGGGGCATGTCGTCGTCGTAGGTGGGCATGGTGAGATCGGGCATGAGCATCCAGGTGCCCAGGGGCGCGGGCTCGGCCCAGGCCACCACGCCCTCGACATCCGATCGACGGCGGGACTCCCAGGCCGGTGCGGACAGACGGGGGGACGGCGCCAGGGTGAACTCGTCCACCCAGGCCAGATCGCAGTCGGCGTCGGTGTCGGTGTCGGTGTCGACGTCGGTGTCCACATCGGGCTCACCGCTGTCGACCCACGCGGTGTCGAAGTGGAAGGGTGTCAGCGGCCGGATGCCCGCGAAGGGATCGTCGTGACAGGCAGACAGTAGAAGCCAGACGAGAGGTGCTACGTTCTTCATGGGTTTCCACCCGGGGCTCGGCCCATCCAGGCATGCGGCCCTGCGATGCTGCTTGGAGAATTTGGTGATAACGTGGCTGGCATACAAGGAGTCCCCATGCGCAACGCCCTCCACGCCCTGATCCTGCTCGCCGCGACCTTCCCCGCCACGGCCCATGCAGACGACACCGAGGACGAGACCTCGCTGTCCGACACCGAGACCTCCTATTCCGGCGCCCAGATCCTCGAAGGAGACCGGGACGTCACCTTCGGCGACATCGGCACCGGCGCCTACGGCAGCGAAGAGCAGGACCGCTACGCCTTCTTCTCGGGCAACACCCTGTATGTGGGGGTGGAGGACGAGTACGGCAACGCCCTGGACGCCATCGTCGAGTTCTTCTGGTTCGAGTCCTCCATCGACCGCGGCTCCGACTTCTACGTGGCCGTGATCAAGGCCCGCACCACCCCCAACGTGAACGATGACTGGTACCTGTACGTCGGCGACGAGCCGGTCCAGTCCGTCCAGGCCACCGCCGACATCTCCGGCGGCACCCAGGCCTTCCGCTGGGACTGGTCCATCCCCTTCGAGAGCTACGGCATCGACTCCTACGGCGACGCCACCCTCACCACCTCCTACGGCATCGGCACCAGCAGCGAAGGCTCGGCCATCGTGGCCGAGACCTACGACGAAGATGGCGTGAAGGCCGAAGGCGAGATCCAGGCCAAGGGATACCTCAACGCCGACTACAAGGTCCAGGCCACCTACCAGGTCACCCTGTATCGCTGGGAAGTCGACGTGCGCGGCAGCCCGGACATCATGCGCTGGGAGACCTACCTGAACACCAGCGACCGCTCCGAAGAGAGCGCCTACTACGAGTACTTCCTGGTGATGCAGGCCGAAGAGGAGACCACCTTCACCATCGAGGAGCTGGACATCGGCGCGGCGCTGGATGAGTGGTGGTGGACCGTGGCCGGCAGCCTGGGCGTGTCCCTCGAGAACATCGAGGTCGCCAGGCCCGAGGGCTGGGACGACGGGCTCAACGACACGGGCACCCCCTGGCCCACCGACAGCGACGAGCCCACGGGCGACGACACAGGCGACGAAGGAGAGGACGACGAGAAGCGCTGCGCCGCCGCGGGCGGCGCTCCCGCGGTGCTCCCCCTGGTGCTGTTCGGCCTCGGCCTGGCCGTGCGCCGCCGCAGCTAGCCGTCCAACACCACAGGTGCTGGATCCGATGGGACACACCCTGCTCCTGGCCATCCTGGTCCATGCACCCCTCCGCGCCGAGTCCCCTCCCCCACCGGTGGTCAACGGGACCGAGACCGACGACTACCCCGCCGTTGGCGCCATCGTGGCCGAACGCGACGGCTACATGTACGGCTCCTACTGCACCGGCACCCTGCTCGACGCCACCTGGGTGGTCACCGCGGCTCACTGCATCGAGTCCATGGAGGAGGAGTACGGCGCCTACACGGCCTACTTCGTCGTCGGTAGCGACTTGCTGGCGGGCGAGATCGACGAGTGGGCCCAGGTCGAAGAAGGCATCACCTACCCATCCTGGAACGACATCACCCTCGAAGGAGACATCGGCCTGCTCCGGCTGGCGGGCGAGGGCATCCAAGGCGTGAATCCCATGCGGGTCAACCGCGAGACCATCGACGACGGCTGGCTGGGACGGGAGCTCACGCTGATCGGCTTTGGTGTCACCCGTGACGGAAACGGAGACGGCGACATCAAGCGCACGGCGGACGTGCCGGTCTGGGACTACGACGACGCCTTCGTCTACACCTACGATCCCATCGACCAGCAGAACGCCTGCTCCGGGGACTCCGGCGGCGCGGGTCTCGAGCTCCCGAGCGACGGCCGCCCCGAGCTGGCCGGGGTGATCTCCTTTGGCTGGGCCCCCCATGACGGCGACTCCTGCATCGACGGTGCCCTCGCCATGGTCCGCGTTGATCGCTACCTGTCCTGGATCGAGGGCTACGTGGACCTCAGCGCCGTCGAGTACGGCGACACGGGTGCCGACACGGGGGACACCGACTCGCCGGGCCCGGGTGGCGAGGACGGACCGGGTTGCGGCTGCAGCGGTGCCCCCTCCCCACCTCCGGGGATGCTGGCTGTGTTGCTCGCGGCCCTCGCTGCGGCGCGGCGACGCACCCGGTAGAGACCAACAGTCCTCGCTCGCAGGCACCCCCACAGGGTGAACGCATGACCGGGTTCCCTGTCCCATGCGCACCTGCCTGCTGCTCCTGGCTCTCCCCGCCTGCACCCCCGATAGCGACCTGGACACCACCGAACCCGACTCTCCGCCGGGCCAGCGGATCGGCGCTCCGGGCGCTATGTTGAGCCACGCCTGGAGGTGCACGTGACCCACGCCCTGATCCTCGGCCTGATGCTCCAGCCCGGCCTGCTCGCCGAAGACTGGCCCCCCGGAGCGGTCTACCGGCTCCCCAGCACCGAACCGCCCGTTCTCCCCAGCGTGCCGCCGCCCATCGTCAACGGCACCGAGACCGACGACTACCCGGCGGTAGGTGCCCTGATCATGGAAGACGGCGGCTACTTCTACGGCTCGTACTGCTCGGGCACCCTGGTGGATCAGAACTGGGTCATCACCGCGGCCCACTGTGTCGAGGCCGCCAACGAGGACTACAGCCGCTACAACACCTACTTCGTGATCGGTGGAAACCTCATCCAAGGCGAGATCGACGACTACGCGCTGGTAGTGGACGCCATCGAGTTCCCGTCCTGGAACGAGTCCACCATGGCCGGCGACATCGGCCTGCTCCAGCTCGCCGGCTTCGGCATCCGCAGCGTCGACCCCATGCCCGTCAACGACGACAACGTCACCAACAGCTGGGTGGGCGACGACATGCGCCTGGTGGGCTTCGGCATCACCCGCGACAACAACCACCACTCGGGCGACATCAAGCGCACCGCCGACGTGCCCGTGTGGGGCTACGACAGCGCCTTCGTCTACACCTTCGATCAGGCCGACGGCCAGAACGCCTGCTCGGGTGACTCCG
>CAZHIK010000382.1:0-3592 GCA_964532635.1 uncultured Enterobacterales bacterium | reverse complement strand
AGGCCACCTCCTCCAGTAGCACGTCCTCGTCCTCGGGTGACTCCGGCGGCGCGGGTCTGGAGATCCTGGGCAGCAACAGCTTCGAGCTGGCCGGCGTCATCAGCTTCGGCTGGGCCCCCCACGGCGGCCAGCCCTGCGAGGACGGTGCCCTCGCCATGGTCCGGGTCGACCGCTACCTGTACTGGACCGAGGACTACGTGGACCTCGAGGGCGACGCCGACACCGACGCCGACGCCGACTCGGACACCGACAGCGACGCCGACGCCGACGCCGACGCCGACGCCGACAGCGACAGCGATGCCGACGGCGACGCCGACCTGCCCTGGGACACAGGGCTGGACGCCCCCAAGCGCCCCAGCGACCTGAACAACGGGGCCATCGACGGCTGGTTCGCCACATGCAGCGTCAGCCCACGTCCCACCAGCGGCCTGGGCCTGCTGCTGGCCCTGCTGGGCATCAGCCTCGTGCCACGCCGGCGGCGCTGAACGACACATCCACACCACGCCCCGCCGTCGCCACGGGCATGGAATGTCGATACAAAAAGTGACATTCCCCAGTGGGCTACAGAACCCGATCGCAGCCACTTCCTTCGGGCAGGGGTTGACGAGTCAACCAGGCTGAGCTGAACTGGTAGCTGGGCGGGCTCGCCCCCCCAATCCCCACCCACGGCCTCCCGCGCACCCGGGAGCGGGAGGCTCCCTCCACCGCCTGCGTCGCTCGACGCGGGTGGCCCCCGCTGCACCCTCGCTGTCTCCCCCTCGCTGTTCCCTGCCGAAGGACCCCTGGAGGTCCAATGCTGCCGCTGCGTTTCCTGCTGTTCCCCCTCCTCTTCCTACTCCTCGTCCTCCCTTCTTGTGCCGACCACGACGACATCTCCGACTTCTCTCACGACGGGGCGTGTCCCCGAGGACTCGCGCTGCACGCCGTCGAGGCGTCACCCCTGGATCCCGACCGCGCCCAGGTGCGAATGCGGCTCGAGTTCGTCGGTGCCCCGGATCCAGGCTCCCTCGAAGACCGCCTCGAGCTGACCCTCGACGGCGTGAGACACCTGCCAGACCTGACCCGCGATCCAGAGCGCCCCAGCTCGGTGCTGGTCACCGCGGACCTCGACCCTCGAGCCTGGGCCGACTTCGAGGTTGCTCGGGCTGTCGTTCGTATGCGCGAAGGCACCGCTTGCCACGACGCACCGAATGTGCTTGCCCCAGCGGCCAACCACGAGCTGATGCTGGTGAGCGATCCCCCGCCGGTGCAGATCGGGGCGATCACGGTCCACGAAGGCCAGGACGGCCACTACCTCGAGGTCCGCTGCCGGGACTGGAGCCAACAAGGCACGGCCGAGCCGGATGCCCCCCGGGTCATCGGCAACGGCACCCGCTGCCTGCCCGATCTCGAGGCTTACCCCAGCGCCCTCACCACCGAGCCCTCTCTACCCCTCGAGCTGGCGGCCACCGTGGGCGGCTTCTACGTCTACGGCCCCTTCGAGCAGGGCCCGCTCACGCTGACCCTCGCCGCGGGCATGACCACCGTGGACGGGGGCACGCTGCGGCGCGAGCACCGCGAAGAGCTCGAGATCCCCGAACTGGAGCCTCGCATCAGCTTCGTCGGCCAGGGCCGCTACCTGCCCAGGGCCGCCCTGGGCCGGGTGGCGATCCGCCACCGCAACGTGCCCGCGGCCGAGCTGCAGGTGCGACACGTGCCCACCGACAACCTGTTGTTCTGGCACAGCGGCCGCGAGCCCGCCGACGCGCGCAGCTCGGACCTGGTGCTGGTGCGCGAGATCGAGCTGTCGAGCGCGCCCGATACCAGCGTGGTGACCTGGCTCGAGCTCGACACGCTGCTGCCCGAAGCGAGCGAAGGCCTGTTCGAGCTGACCCTGCGGGGCCACGGCGGCTCCGAGGACGACACCGCCGATCCCGATGTCTACGACGGCTGGTGGGGTCCCTGGGCCGAGGCCCGCGCCGCGGTGCGCGTGCTGCTCACCGACCTGCAGATCGTGGCGAAGCGCGAGGCGACCGCGCCCGCTGGCGACCGACCCGCCGGGCTGTGGGTGTGGGCTCTGGACGCCCACGGCTCGGGCCCAGTACCTGGAGTCTCCATGGAGCTGGTCCGTCCCAGCGGCGCGGTTGTTGGGCGCTGTCGTACCGATGCCCGCGGCGGCTGCCGCATCCAGCCGCGCCGGGATCCTGTGGACCCCCAGGCCCCCTTCGCCATCGTGGCCCGCCATGGGCGTGACACCAGCGTGCTCGAGCTGGACGAACTGGAGCTCGAGCTGCGCGGCGACATCCAGGGGCCTCTCTTCCAGCAGCAGGCCGAGGTCCGCGCAGCGGCTTGGACCGATCGAGGCGTATACCGCCCCGGCGACACGGTCCTGCTCAGCGCGCTGCTGCGCGGCCCCGACGATCTCGCGCCCCCGGATGGCCAGCCCCTGACCCTGCGCTGGTTGGACTCGAGCAGCCGGGAGCTGCGCAGTGTGACTGTCGCAGGCAACGACGCTGGGATGCTCGAGTCGGAGCTGGTGCTGCAAGACTTCGCGCGTACAGGCCGCTACCGGGCGGTGCTCGAGCTGGCCGACCGGGAGGTGGGCCGGGCCGCGTTCATGGTCGAAGAGATCGCCCCCGAGCGGATGCGGGTGGAGCTGACCGCCCAGCGAGCTGCCCTGCTGCCCCACGAGATCGCCGAGATCGATCTGGAAGCCCACTGGCTCTTCGGCAGCCCCGCGAGCGGCAGCCGCACGGAGATCCGCTGCCAGCTGGCGCCCACGCGCTTCTCCATCCCCGAGTCACCAGACCTGCACTTCGGAAACGCCGAGCTGCCCGGCAGCAGCCCCTGGAGCCGAGAGCCCATCCGCGTCCGCGGCTTCCTGGACGACCAGGGCAGGACGTCTTCCAGCTGCCCCCCCGCCGGGGCCCTGGGCAGCCTGCCCGGCCCCGCGGTCCTGTACGCCCGCGCCGAAGTGTTCGAGGGGGCGACCGGCCGCAGCTCGAAGGGGCGCGCCCGGATCACGGTGCATCCGGAGCGCTTCCACATCGGCCTGCAGACGCAGCAAGAGCGCGCGAGACCAGGGCAGCCCATCCAGGTGGAGGGCCGGATGGTCGGCTGGGACGGCCGCTCCACCGAACACGCCCCCGCCGCCGTGAGCGTGGAGATCTTCCGCCTGGAGCGTGAGCACAGCTGGAGCTGGGACTCCCGGGACCAGGACTACCGCTACGGAAGCTGGGTGCGCCGGGCCTCCGAGAGCACCCTGGAGCTGACGCCCGCTGACGGCGAGCTGGTCTTCGCCTTCACGCCCGCCGAGCGGGCCTGGGGCTACCTGGTGGTGGCCGAGGCCGGGGCCGCACGTACCGAGCTGCTGGTGCCCGGTGAGCGAGACCGCTGGGCCGACAGCGCCCTGTGGGACACCCCGGGGCCCACCCGCCCCGGCTGGCTGGAGATCGAGACCCCGACAGAGATCGGGGTGGGCGAGCGCGTGACCGTGAGCGTCGATGTTCCGCGCCCCGGCTGGCTGCTCGTGAGCGCCGAGACCTGGACCGTCCACCAGCTGCGCTGGCTGCAAGTGGAGCCCGGCGAGCAGCGCTGGAGCTTCACCCTCGAC
>CAZHIK010000381.1:0-8239 GCA_964532635.1 uncultured Enterobacterales bacterium | reverse complement strand
AGGCGCTCCAGGCCGGCGGCGCAGCCCGCATCGAGAAGCACCACGCCAAGGGCAAGATGACCGCCCGGGAGCGGCTCGTGGCCCTGTGCGATCCCGGCACCTTCCAGGAGATCGACATGTTCGTGCGCCACCGCTGTGCGAACTTCGGCATGGAGGACAACCGCCCCCTCGGCGACGGTGTGGTCACCGGCTACGGCCGCATCGACGGCCGGGTGGTGTACCTGTTCGCCCAGGACTTCACGGTGGTGGGCGGCTCCCTGGGCGAAGCCTTCGCCAACAAGATCTGCAAGGTCATGGACATGGCGCTCAAGGCCGGCGCGCCCTTCATCGGGCTGAACGACTCCGGCGGCGCGCGCATCCAGGAAGGAGTGGCGGCCCTGGGCGGCTACGCCGAGATCTTCTTCCGCAACGTGGACGCCTCGGGCGTGGTGCCACAGATCTCGCTGATCATGGGCCCCTGCGCCGGCGGCGCGGTGTACTCCCCAGCGCTCACCGACTTCGTCTGCATGGTCAAGGGCGGCTCCCACATGTTCATCACCGGCCCCAAGGTCATCGAGACCGTCACGGGAGAGAAGGTGAGCTTCGAGGAGCTGGGCGGTGCGGCGGCCCACGCCGCCAAGTCCGGCGTCTGCCACATCGTGGACGAGTGCGAAGAAGATGCCCTGGCCACGGTCCGCGAGCTGCTCTCCTACCTGCCCTCCAACAACCTCGAGGACCCGCCCTTCCAGCCCACCACCGATCCCCGCGACCGGGCCGACGAGGCGCTGGACTCCATCGTCCCCGATGACGCCACCAAGCCCTACGACATCAAGAAGGTCATCACCGCGGTGGTGGACGACGGTGAGTTCCTCGAGGTCCACGCCGACTGGGCCAAGAACATCGTGGTCGGCTTCGCCCGCCTGGGCGGCCACTCGGTGGGCATCGTCGCCAACCAGCCCGGCTACCTGGCGGCCGGCCTCGGCTACAGAGCCTACGACCGGCGCGCCGGGTTCGTGCGCACCTGCGACGCCTTCAACGTCCCGCTCATCACCTTCGAGGACGTGCCCGGCTTCCTACCCGGCGTGGACCAGGAGCACGGCGGCATCATCCGCAACGGCGCCAAGCTCATCTACGCTTTCTGCGAGGCCACGGTGCCAAAGCTCACCGTCATCACCCGCAAGGCCTACGGCGGCGCCTACTGCGTGATGTCCTCCAAGCACATCCGCGCCGACTACAACTTCGCCTGGCCCACCGGCGAGATCGCGGTGATGGGCCCCGACGGCGCGGTCAACATCATCTTCCGCAAGGACATCGCCAAGGCCGACGATCCCGTGGCCCGACAGAAGGAGTTGGTGGACGAGTACCGCGCTCGCTTCGCCACCCCCTACCTGGCGGCAGAGCTCGGCTACATCGACGACATCATTCGCCCCCGCGACACCCGTCGGCGCCTCATCGACGCCCTCGAGTCCATCCGCAACAAGCGGGAACCGCGCCCCACCAAGAAGCACGGCAACATCCCGCTCTAGGCCTACCATGTCCGAAGCCACCCTCGATCGTGACACCCGCCGCCGCCTGATCCTGGCCGCGGCCATCGCCCAGCTGCTGTCCGAGCAAGGCGCCGACGCCGGCGATCCCTCGGGCGCCGTCTGGACCCGCACGGGCCACCCGGGCCTGGCGGGAGCCTGGGCGTTCAACCCTCGCAGCCCCTCTTCCTGGCGCCTCGCCGGCCGCCTCGACCACCACCGCGGCCGCTAGGAGACCTCCATGACCGAACCCAAGGTCCAGATCACCGATCTCATCCTGCGCGATGCCCACCAGTCCCTGCTGGCCACGCGTATGCGCACCGAGGACATGGTCCCCGCCCTCGAGCTGCTCGACGACGTGGGCTACTACTCCCTCGAGATGTGGGGCGGCGCCACCTTCGACGTCTGCCAGCGCTTCCTCAACGAGTCCCCCTGGGACCGGCTGCGCACCATCCGCAAGCACGTGAAGAAGACCAAGCTGCAGATGCTGCTCCGGGGCCAGAACCTCGTCGGCTACCGCCACTACGCCGACGACCTGGTCTACGCCTTCGTGGCCCACGCCCACGAGCAGGGCATCGATGTGTTCCGCATCTTCGACGCGGTCAACGACATCCGCAACCTGCAGGAAGCCATACGCGCCACAAAGAAGGTGGGCGCGATCTGCGAAGGCAGCATCAGCTACACCATCTCGCCGGTGCACACCAACGAGGCCTTCGTGGCCTTCGCCCAGCAGCTCAAGGACGAAGGCGCCGACCTCATCTGCATCAAGGACATGGCGGGCATGCTCTCGCCGGCCAACGCCACCACCCTGGTCTCGGCGCTCAAGTCCGAGATCGGGCTGCCGGTCCACCTGCACACCCACTGCGCCTCCGGCATGGCCCCGGCCACCATCCTGGCGGCGGTCCAGGCTGGCTGCGACATCGTGGACACCGCCCTGTCACCCCTGTCCTGGGGCACCGCCCAGGCTCCCACCGAGTCGGTGGTGGGCATCCTGCGCGACACCCCCTGGGAGACCGGCCTGTCCCTGGACAAGCTCGACCTCTGCGCGGCGCACTTCCAGAAGGTGCGCGAGCTGTACAAGCCGCTGCTCAACCCGTTCTCCGAGCGAGTCGACACGCGCATCCTGCAGCACCAGATCCCCGGCGGCATGATGTCCAACCTGCTGTCCCAGCTCGAGATGCAGAAGGCTGGAGACAAGTTCGACGAGGTGCTGCTCGAGACCGCTCGCGTGCGCAAGGACCTGGGCTACCCGCCGCTGGTCACTCCGACCTCCCAGATCGTCGGCACCCAGGCCGTGTTCAACGTGGTCATGGGCGAGCGCTACAAGATGGTCACCAACGAGGTCCGCAACTACATGAAGGGCCTGTACGGCCGCGCACCAGCGGCAATCGATCCGGACCTGATGACCAAGATCCTCGGCGACGAGGAGCCCATCACCGTGCGCCCGGGCAGCCTGTTCGAGCCCGAGCTGCAGGCCCACCTGGATCACGTCGCGACCTGGGGCCCCGAGTACGGCCTCGAAGAAGCACTGTCCTACGGCCTGTTCCCACAGGTGGCCGAGGAGTTCTTCGCAGCCCGCCGCGAGGGACGCTTGCCTGCGCAGGCCGAGCCCCGACCGGAAGACATGATCCCCCAGGCCCAAGACCTGGGTGCCGAGCCCAGTGGCGACGGCCGCGAGTTGGTCCTCGAGCTGGACGGAGTGCAGTCCACGGTGCAGGTCCAGCAGGCGGGCGGCGCGATGCGCCTGAGCCTCGATGGGATCAGCTACGACGTCAAGGTGGTGCCCCAGGCCCGCAAGCGCCGGGAGCGCAAGGGCAGCGGCGACGAAGGCGGCGAAGGCCTGCTGAAGGCCCCTCTCCCCGGCGTGCTGCTCGAGGTTCGCGTGGCCGAGGGCGAGACCGTGGAGAAGGGCGACGTTGTCGCGGTGCTCGAGGCCATGAAGATGCAGAACGAGCTCGAGGCTCCCGTCGCCGGCACGGTCCAGGCCATCCTGGCCAAGCAGGGCAGCAGCCTGGACAACGACCAGCCCATCCTCGAGATCACCCCCGCGGAGGAGTAGGTGGCCCGACGGCACAGCCTCGACCTGGACGCCCTGGACCGCGCGGCCGAGGCTCTGGCCAGCAGCCGAGCGGCGCTGGCCCTGACGGGCGCCGGCATGTCCGTGGAGAGCGGCATCCCCGACTTCCGTAGCCCCGGGGGCCTGTGGCGCACCTACCCTCCCGACGAGTACGCCACCATGAGCGCCTTCCGGCGTGATCCCGTCAAGGTCTGGGGCATGCTGCGGAGCATGGTGTCGGTGCTCAACGAAGCCGGTCCCAACGATGGACACCGAGCGATGGCCCTGCTGCAGCGCGAGGGGCTGCTCGAGCGGGTGATCACCCAGAACATCGACGGCCTGCATCGCCGCGCTGGCTCGGAGCACCCCATCGAGGTGCACGGCAGCCACCGAGGCCTGCACTGTCCGTCATGCCGGTGGCTCGATCGAGGCGCCTCCGCCGGTGACGACGGCGTGCCGACCTGCCCGCGCTGCACCGGCCCCCTCAAGCCCCCGGTGGTGCTCTTCGAGGAGGGCCTGCCCCCAGGCGCGATGGGCGATGCGATGCGTCTGTCGTCCCGCTGCGACCTGATGCTGGTGGTGGGCACTTCGCTGCAGGTCTACCCCGTGGCCTCGTTGCCCGATGTCGCGGCCGCTGCGGGTGCGACCCTGGTGGAGGTCAACCTCGAGCCCGGCCACCTGCGCCACCACGGCGCCATCGAGCTGGCCGGTGGCGTGGCCACCGTCCTGCCGCTGCTGGCGGAGCGCGCCCTCGAGCTGCGAAGCTAGCGAGCGGTGTCGGAGCTGCCGCCCGTCCAGCGCACACGCACCTGGAAGTCGCCGTTCTCGTCGGTGAGGGTGGTGGCGTAGAGCTGATCGTCGCCGTCGCGTACCTCGAGCAACGCGAAGGCCACTGGCTCACCATCGTGGGCGATGCTGCCGCTGATGGCGTCACCGTGTTCGAGCATGATGATGGCCGGAAACTCCTCGACGGGGGTCTCCACGTAGGTGACCGAGGCCTCACCTTCCGGTGGCTGAAGCACGAACTGGAGCTTGACCAGGGGAACCTGGATCAAGAAGTAGCCGCTGTCGTCGGTGGTGGCGGTGTAGGTGTAGCCGTCGAAGCCGCGCTCGGTGGCCACGATGCTCACGCCCGGGATGGCCTCTCCACCCGGTCCGAGCACCTGGCACTCGATGTCGTGCAGGCCCTCGAGCGTCACGTCCAAGTCTTCCCCGGCGTCCTGTTCGGAGGCGACGATGACGGCTTGGGTGGGGGACAGGCCCATGCTGGCGGGGGCGATGAACTCGGCCTTGTAGCGCCCAGGGAGCAGCACCACCCGGTACTCGCCGCGGGAGCTGGTGATGTCGTCCACTACCAGCTCGCTGCCAGTGAAGTCGTCGAGCTCGAGGGCGGTGAATCGCACCGTGGCACCTTCGACCGCGGAGCTGTTCGCCGCCGTGAGCACCCGACCGCTCACGCCGACGCCCTGTATCACCCCGATGTCGAAGTCCACCTCGGCGCCCTCATCCGACTCCACGGTGACGTCCTGGACGGTGGTGGGCACCAGCTCACCCGCCGCGCCGGACATCACCACCTGGTAGGTGTAGCCGGGCAGCGCGCGCAGCTGGAAGAAGCCGTCGGGTTCGGGGGAGACCGATGGACCCTCGGTGCCGGTGTAGGGATCGCGAAGGCACAGCTCGAGATCCAGGGAGCTCAGGGGCAGCCCCGAGCGGTTTTCGATGCGACCGTAGACCGGGGCGCCGTAGTCGAGCACGATCAGCTCGTCGGACACATCGCTCCGGACGGTCAGGGTGTCCTGGACAAGCAGCGGCAGCTGGACCGGATCCACAGGGACCACGGTCATGGTGTAGTCGTCGGCGGCGGGGAGCCGCAGCTCGAACGCTCCGTCTTCCTCGGGGACGGTGTGGGCGCTGTCGCTCATGATGGTGCCAGGCTTGTAGATGCTGACCATCGCCTCGATGGGGATGGAGCTGCCGGGCACGGAGATGTCGAACCAGGGGCTGGCGTCGTAGCCCCAGACCTCACCCTCGTAGGCCACTGGGGTGGACATGGAGAGGGACAGCCCCTCCCACTCTTCGTCGAGGATGTGGGTCTGGGGCAGCAGATCGGGGTTCTGATCCGAGGGGTAGACGTCGATGCGGAGGTAGTCGGTGACCACCTCCTCGTTCCCGTCCTGCTCGGCAGGGGCGTCCATGTCGTTCTTGGCTACGCCGTACTCGGCGCAGCCTGCCACCAGCAGGCCGACAATGAGCAGGGTGCGAAGGGGTGGAGGGATCATTCGAACACCACCAGGGTCCAGGTTCGAGTGCGCTGCTCGGTGGAGCCGTCGCTCACGGTGCAGGTCAGGATCTCACCGTCGATGACATCCTCGGGGGTGAGCTCGACCTCGGAAGACTGGAAGTCGCCACTGGACGAGGGCACGGCGTCTTCGAAGAAGCTGCTCATGCTGCCCCACCAGGTGAACTCCAGGGCGTCGTCGTTTTCGTCCAGGGCGATCACGAAGACCTTGGTGCCCTCACCGGTGCTGCTCGGGTAGATGCAGACCGCGTCCTGCAGGTCGGGGTACTGCGCCTGGCAGTCCGCGTCGGTGTAGGCAGCGAAGATCTCCGGAGGCACGTTCTCGTCCACGATGAGGGTGATGGGGCCGAGGTAGATACAGCCCGTCGTGAACAGGAGGCAGCAAGCCGCGTGCCAGCGGGCGAGAAGGGGCCGCGAGAGCCCGCTTGCGCGGGGTTGGGCTCTCGTTGATGTCGGCGTGGGCGGGCGCGACCGTGGCATCCAGGTCATGGTAGCCCGGGAACCACCAGTTCGGCACCCGGGTCGGCCTTATCGATGCTCACCTCGACAGGTTCGGCCCCGGGGCAGCGGAACTGCACCTGGTGGGCGATCCTGGGATCGGGCAGGCTGAACTGCCGTCCCATCAGGCCCGCGGTGCCCAGCGGCGCCCCATCGAGCCAAACCACGCACGGATCCTGGATGCTCTCGGCGATGGAGACGGTGGCGGGCTTGGGGTTCATCCGCACGTTCTTGATGGTCACCAGGTCGCCAGCCACCACGGTGATGTCCTGCTCCCAGTCCTTGCAGAACGGGCTGCGCAGGACCAGGTGGTGCTTGCCCGGTGCGACCTCTGGCTCCTCGCCCTCCTTGGTGCCCGTGCGGCCCACGTGCTCGCCGTCGATGTAGATCTGGGACCAGCCCGGCCACTCCATGATCACGCGGATGCGTCCCGGTTCCTCGGCCACTACGACGTTGGGCGGAGGACGCACGGGGTCGGTGGGCTCCCGCACCTGCACCATCGCGGCAGGCTCTCCCGTGGGTGGGCTGACGCGCGTGGGATTGCTCCCACCCGGTCCGGACGCCGGCCCGGGTTGGTTCTGGTCTGGGCCCGTGAGTTCGCCGCTCACCTTGGCGATCGCCGCATCCTGGGTGATGGCGCCGAGGGACTCCGGAGCTGTCGGAGGAGGGGCGGGCTCGGGTTCCATCCCCACCATCACCGGGCCCTCAGGATGTGCGACCAGCTCGGCCACCACAGGGTCGGTGGAGGGTGGCTCCACCGGCTCGGGAGACTCTGGGCCCACCAGCCAGTACGCCCCCAGGACGATCAGGGCCACCAGCAACGCCAGGGAAGCGAAGCTGACCTTGCGCCCCGGGGTGGTGCGCGGACCCGCAGCGTGGAGGCTCTGGACCAGGGCCAGGACCTCCTCGTTGTCGGGATCGATGGCCAGCAGGCGGTTGAAGCTCCGCAGAGCCTGCAGGTGCTCGTTGGCGTCGAGATGAGCTCGGCCTTGCTCGAGGAGGGCGCTCCTCAGGTGCTCGTCCAGATCCTGCCGGTAGGCTTCTGGCTCGGTGACCAGACGGCGCAGGGTCCAGCGCTCGTCTTCGCTCGACAGCCCCACCCGCTCGAGCGTAGCCTCGAGGACATCCTCCACCTCCTGCGCCGACTGGTAGCGGTGGGCGGTGTCGGTCTGAAGCAGCCGTTCGACGGCATCGGCGAGGGCCGGAGAGCAGTCGGGGGCCACCTCTCCCACGTCGGGGCGGTTGCCCTCGATGATGTTCCGCAGGATGACCGAGGGATTGGAGCCGGTGAAAGGGAGCTCTCCGGAGACAGCGTGGAAGAGGACCGTGCCCACCGAGAAAAGATCCGAGCGCTGGTCGAGGCGGTGCTCCATGGCCTGCTCGGGGCTCATGAAGGCCGGGCTGCCCACCAGGGCGCCCGTCATGGTCATCTGCCCTTCCTCCAGGAAACGCGCGATGCCGAAGTCGGTGAGCTTGAGCATCCCATCGCGGCGGATCATGATGTTCTCGGGCTTGATGTCCCGATGGATGATCCCCTGGGCGTGAGCGTAGCGCAGGGCACTGGCGAGCCGCAGCCCGATGAGGGCCACCGCTTCGGATGGGAGCCGCCGACGCTCCTTGATGAACTCGCTGAGGGTCACCCCGTCGATGAACTCGGTGACGATGTAGCACTCATCGGACTCGACCCCCGAGTAGTCGAAGATGCGAAGGATGTTGGGGTGGTCCAGGTGCTCGATGGCCCGCGCTTCGCGAGCGAAGCGCTTCCGGTTGCGCGATGAGGACGACAGGTGCGGATGGAGCACCTTGACCGCCACGTCACGCCCCAGGGTGACGTGGCGCCCGCGGTACACCACCGCCATGCCGCCCTCGCCGACCTTCTGGAGG
>CAZHIK010000380.1:0-8246 GCA_964532635.1 uncultured Enterobacterales bacterium | reverse complement strand
CGGCCCACCGGGTGGGAGGCAAGGCCACTGGCCTGGGCCTGCTCATGCGCGAGGATCTCCCCGTCCCTCCCTTCTTCGTGATCCCCGCCGACGTCGAGCTCGACCGCAAGACGCTCAAGGCCGCTCTGGAGCTCATCGGCCCCGGCCCGTTCGCCGTGCGTTCCTCGGCCCTGGCGGAAGACGGCGCCCAGCATTCCTTCGCGGGCCAGCTCGAGTCGGTGCTGGGGGTCAAGGCGATCACCAGGATCGAGGCCGCCATCCAGACCTGTCGCGACTCGGGTGGCTCCGAGCGCGTGCGGGCCTACTGCGCCACCCACGGCATCGAGCCCGGCCCTGTGGCGGTGGTGGTGCAGCGCATGATCCGGGGCGAGGCCAGCGGTGTGATGTTCACCCGCGATCCCGACATGCCCGAGCATACCCTCATCTCGGCAGCTTGGGGCCTTGGCGAGGGCGTGGTCCAGGGCTCCGCCGACTGCGACGCCTTCCGCGTCGGCCCCGACGGCGCCATCGATGCCGAGATCATCGACAAGCAGCTGCACATCAAGCTCGTGGGCGAAGAACCGGCCGAGCGCCCGGTGCCCAAGGCCAAGCGGGACCAGCCGGTGCTGAGCGAACCCCAGGTGCGCCAACTGGTCACCTGGGGCCGGCAGCTCGAGCTGCTCGGGGGCTGCCCCCAGGACGTTGAGTTCACCGTCGAAGGCGACACGGTCTGGTTGGTCCAGACCAGGCCCATCACCACCCCGGTGCCCTGGGGTCGCAAGCTGCTGTGGGACAACTCGAACATCGTGGAGTCCTACAGCGGCGTCACCACACCCCTCACCTACAGCTTCGCCCGGGGCGCCTACAACACGGTCTACCGCCTGTTCTGTCGGGTGATGGGTGTGTCGCAGGGCACCATCCAGCAGAACGACGCCATCTTCCAGCGGCTCATCGGCCTGATCCAGGGACGGGTCTACTACAACCTCAACGCCTGGTTCCGGATCCTCACCCTGCTGCCCGCCTACCAATACAACCGGGTGGCGATGCAGCAGATGATGGGTGTCTCGGAGGTGGCGGCCGACGAAGACGCCGAAGCCCCGGCCTCGGTCTGGCAGCGCAACCTGGTGCACAAGCCCCGCATGGCCTGGCTCCTGGTCACCCTTGTCTGGCGCCTGGTTTGGCTGCGGCGCGACACCCGACGCTTCCAGCGGGAGTTCGAAGACGCTGTGGGCGGCCACCGCAAGCGGGACCTGAACAGCCTTCCCCCCGACCAACTGCTGGCCATCTATGGCGAGCTGCAGCGCCGCCTGTTGATGCGCTGGACCCCGCCCCTGGTCAACGACTTCTTCTGGATGATCTTCCACTCGGCCCTGCGCAAGCAGTGTACCGAGCTGCTGTGCGGCGGCGAAGAAGCCCGCGGCGCAGCCATGGCCAACGCCCTGCTGGCGGGCCAGGGTGAGCTGGAGAGCACCGCCCCGACCAGGGCCCCGCTCGAGCGGGCCGCTCGACTGCGGGCGGCCCCCTGGGCCATAGAGCTGTTCGACTCCGCCGCCACGGACACCGAGGTCCTCGAGGGCGCCCGGAGGGATCCCACCTTCGCCCGCTGGCTCGATGCCTGGATGGAGCGCTACGGCGATCGCTGCATCGACGAGCTGAAGCTCGAGACCACACCCCTGCGGGAGCAGCCCGAGTTCGTGATCGCATCGCTGCGCAACTACCTGCGGGGCGAGTCCATGGACCCGTCCCAGTTCGGCGCGGGCGAGCGACGCCGGCGCCAGATGGCCGAGCAGCAAGCCCGCCAGCAGCTGTCCGGCTGGCGCCGCGGCCTGTTCCTCTGGATCCTCTCTCGAGCCCGCGAGACCGTGGCCACCCGCGAGGATCTCCGCTTCCTGCGCACCCGCATCTTCGGCCTGGTGCGCGACATCTTCCGGGCCATGGGGAGCCACATGGTGGCCGCCGGCGCCCTCCGCGAGCAGGGTGACGTCTTCTACCTGCAGCTCGAGGAGCTGTTCGGCTGGGTGGAGGGCAACACCCCCTGCACCAGCTTCCAGGGCCTGGTGGATCTCCGCCGGGCCGAGTTCGACACCTACCGCCAGCTGCCCGGGCCACCCGAGCGCTTCCACACCTGGGGGCCGGTCCACCGCCACAACCGCTTCGCGGGGCGGCGGCAAGTAGCCGAGCTGGACGACGACGGCATGCTGCGGGGCACCCCTTGCTACCCGGGCGTGGTCGAGGGCCCGGTGGTGGTGCTCGACAGCCCCGGTGCGGGCGCCCGGCTCGACGGCGACATCCTCGTCACCCCCCGCACCGATCCGGGCTGGGTGCCGCTGTTCCCCTCCATCTCCGGCCTGCTGGTGGAGCGGGGCAGCCCCCTGTCCCACTCGGCGGTGGTGGCCCGGGAGATGGGCATCCCCACGGTGGTGGGCCTGCGGGGCCTCACCGCGCTCATCCACGACGGCCAGCGGGTGCGCATGGACGGCGGCGCGGGCACGGTCAAGCCCCTGCCACCGCGCAAGGCCCTCGAAGACGGGGACGACGCGTGACCCAGGGCGCCGCCGCTCCCCTCGCCTCCCGCCTGTCCTACGCCCAGTGCTGGGAGGACTGGCAGGTGCTGACCGAAGCGCTGGATGTGGGCCCCGGCGACCGCGTACTCAGCGTGGCGTCGGCGGGCTGCAACAGCCTGGCCTTGGCGCTGCAGGGCGCGGAGGTGGTGGGCATCGATCTCTCCCCGCCCCAGATCGCCTTGTGCGAACTGAAGCTGGCGGGGGCCTACCTGCCCTACGAGCGCTTCCTCGTGCTGCTGGGGCTGCTTCCTGGCGATCCCCTCGACGCCTACCGAGAGGTGGAGCCACGCCTCTCCCGCTTCGCCCGCTCCTGGTGGCAGGCCTACCCGCAGCTGCTCACGAAGGGCGTGCTGGGGGCGGGGCGCTTCGAGCGCTACCTGGGCACGTTCACCCACCGGGTGCTGCCCCTGATCCACGGCCCGCGCCGAGTCAGCGGTCTCATCGACGCAAAGAGCCCCGATGAGCAGCGCGCCTGGCACGACGAGCACTGGTCCACCCTGCGCTGGCGGGGGCTGTTCCGCGTGTTGTTCAGCCAGTGGGTCATGGCCCGCCTGGGGCGCAGCCCCGAGCAGTTCGCCCAGGTGGAGGGCACCGTGGCCGACCGCATCCTGGCCCGCTGCGACGACGTGCTCGGCGGCCAGCCGCTGCACCGCAACCCCTACGTGCAGTGGATCCTCGAGGGCAGCTGGCGCTCCCTCGAGCTCACCCACCCCTACATCACCCGCCGAGGCCACGGGGCACTGGCCGGGGCCGCCGAGCGCGTGCGCTGGGTCCAGACCAGCCTCGAGCAGCACCTCCCCAGCTGCGAGCCGGGCACCTACACCGCGACCAACCTCAGCAACATCGGCGAGTACCTGCCCGAGCCCGTCTGGGACAGCCTCTACGCCGCGCTGCTCGAAGCTACGGCACCCGGAGCGCGCATCGCGTACTGGAACCTCTTCGTGCCGCGCTGTCGCCCGCAAGCCCTGGCTGACCGCGTCGAGCGCCACCCCGAGCGCTCCGCGGCCCTGTTGGCCCAGGATCGCGTACCCTTCTACGGAGCTTTCGTGCTGGAGACCCGGCGATGAACGAGCGAGTCACCTCCCCCGCCCCCCCCGCCAACGCCACCGAGGGCTTCGTCGATCACCTGCTGCGCCTGCGCTGGCTGCTGGTGGGGCTGGTCTGCCTGATCAGTGCCGCAGCGCTGCTGGGTGCCTCGAAGCTGGGCGTGGACAACGCCTTGGACATCTGGTTCGTCGAGGGCGATCCTGCCCTCGAGGCCTACGACTCCTTCCAGGAGACCTTCGGCAACGACGAGGTCGTGGTGATGTCGCTGCACGAGCCCAGCGGCATCCTCGACGAAGCCGGCCTGGCCCGCATGCAGGCCGTCGGCGAGATCGCCCAGGGGATCGAAGGCATCGACCGGGTGCTCTCCCTGGCCACCATCGAGCAGATCCGATCCGGCGACGACTGGCTCGAGGTCGCCAAGCTGTACCAGCCTCCCCTGGGGGAGGGCTTCGCCGCGTCGGTGCTCGAGGACCCCCTGCTGGTGGGCACCCTGGTGAACAGCACCGGAGATACCGCCCTGGTGCTGGCCTGGATGGAGTCCATGGGCGACATCGACGCTCAACGCGACGCTATCCTGGCCGACCTGCGCGCCCAGATCAGCGACAGCGGTGAGACGGTCAACTACGCCGGCATGGGGGTGGTCTACGCGGCGCTCAACCAAGCGAGCACCGTCGACTCCCAGATCTTCATCGCCGCCAGCTACCTGGTGATCGTGGGCCTGCTGCTGGTGCTCTTCCGCCGCATCGGGCCAGTGGTGCTCACCCTGCTGGTGGTGGGGCTGGCGGCGATCTGGCTGATGGGCCTGTACGGCGCCACCGGCCACGACATCAACATGGTCACCATGGTCCTGCCCACCCTGATGCTCATCATCGGGGTCAGCGACTGCATCCACTTCTTGAACCGAGCTGTGGAGCAGCCCGCCGGAGGCACCCGCTGGGAGCGCGCCCGGGCCGCCATCGCCTTCATGTTCTGGCCCTGCTTCATGAACTCGCTCACCACCGCAGCCGGCTTCGCCGCCCTGGCCACCGCCAGCATGCCCGTGGTGCGCGACCTGGGCGTGTTCGCAGCCATCGGCGTGCTGGGCGCGTTCCTGGCCGCCCTCATCGGCTGCTCGGTGGGCCTGCTGTGGAAGCGCATGGATCCGGCCCCCGAGCCCCCCAGGCCGCTGTCCTGGGCCGTCTCGGGCATGGCCACCCTGGCCACCCGCAAGCCCGCTGCGGTGCTGGTGGGCGCGCTGGTGCTGATCCTCACCGGGGCCCTGGGCATCACCAAGCTCGAGGTCGACACCTACAGCATCGACTACCTGAAGTCCCACCACCACGTGCGCCAGGACTCCGAGGCCATCGAAGCCCAGTTCGGCAACTACACCCCCCTCGAGATGGTGGTCTCCTCCCCCGGCGCGCTCAGGGATCCGGCCGTGCTGGGCGCGGTAGCCCGCTGGCAGGACGCCATGGAGGAGCACCCGGACGTCGACTGGACCCGCTCGGCCGCCGACACGGTGCGCAAGCTCAACCAGGTGCTCAGCGACGGAAAGCCAGAGAGCTTCGTTGTGCCCGCGGACCCCAACGCCCTCGAGCAGGCCCTGCTGCTGTACGAGAGCGACCCCGACAGCGACCTGTCCAGCCTGGTGTCCGTCAGCGAAGACGAGCTGCGGGTCACCGCGGGCATCCCCATGGTCAGCGCCAAGGCCTTCGGGTCCATCCTCGACGACCTGCTCGAGCGGGCGGAGCTACCCGAGGGCGCCACCATCACTCCCGGTGGCTACCTGCCCCTGTACGTGCGCATCATGGAGGAGGTTGTCGCCTCACAGGTCTCCAGCTTCGCCCTGGCCTTCCTGGTCATCTTCGTGATGCTCGCCCTGCTGTTCCGCTCCCTGCGTCTGTCAGCGCTGGCCGTGCCGGCCAACCTGGTGCCCGTGGTGATCATCCTGGGCGTCATGGGCCTGGTGGGCATCCGACTGGACGTGGCCACCGTGACCGTCTCCGCCATCATGCTGGGCTTGATCGTCGACGACACCACTCAGTTCCTGTACCGCTTCCGCTACGAGATGGGCCGACTGGGCGACCACAAGGCGGCGGTCGAGGCCGCCATCCACGGCGTGGGTCGCGCCCTGCTGTCCACCACCGTGGTGCTGTCCCTGGGCTTCCTGGTGCTGGGCCTGGCCCAGATCCGCTCGGTCTCCTGGTTCGGTGTGCTCATGTCCCTGGCCATGGTCTGCGCCCTGGTTGGGGATCTGCTGATGCTGCCGGCCATGATCGTGCTGTTCAAGCCCAAGATCCGCGGCGTCTGATGCTCGCTCTGGTGCTGCTCGTCGCGGCGGTCTCGGCCCGGGAGCCGGCGCTCATCGACGCCGTGAAGAGCGGCGATGGCGCCTTTGCCCAGCAGACCCTGGAGCTGGCCCTGGGCGAGGCCCGGGAGACCGCCCTGGCCGGAGGGGACGGCGAAGGCTGGATGAAGCTCGAGCTGGACAAGGCCGGCTTGAACCAGCTGGCCTGGCCGGTGGGCGGGCTGGGTGGAGGCTTCACCGTCGCGTCCTGTGAGGCGGAACCCGACGTGGACTGCCGCCTCGACGCCACCGCCGATCGCGACTGCTGGACCCTCGAGGTCGCCATCAGCTGCACCAGCACTGCACCCGTGGCCGGGGTGGAGGGGCCGCTGACCGTGCTCTGTGGTTCCACTCGGGTTGGGGCGGACCGCCTGTCGGACGGTCGCCTGGTGCTCAACGGACTCGATCGCTGTCTCGCCCAGGGCGCCCTCGAGCTCGAGCTGGTCCAGGGTGACGGCCTGGCCGAGGCGAGGCAGGTGGCGGCCGAGAGCGGCATCCTGCACGCCCTGACGAGGGCCATGGAGGCCCAGAGCACAGGTCCGTCGTGGATGGACGAACCCTACGAGCCCGAGGATCCCTTCGGTGAGATGATGGGTACGGCCGGGCTGGATGTGAGCGGCGGCGGAGGGATCGGCATGGGCGGTGGCGGAGGTGGAGGCGGAGCCGTCGCGGGGTTGGGAGGCGGATCCATCGCCGGCTACGAGCCCCCTCCCCCGCCCGAGCCCTGGCCGCCCTGGAGCGCGGTCCAGTCCCACGGCGATCCCATCGAGGCTCCCAACGAAGCGCTGGCCATCGCCGGTGACACCCTGTACGCAGCCGAAGACGATCAGCTGGTATGGTTCGGCCTCGACGACGGCATCGAGCGCGGGCGCGTCGAGCTGGGCGGGCACAGGCAGGGCCGGGAGATCGACGAGATGTGCGTCTCCCCCGACGGCTCGAGGCTGGGTGTGGTCTGGGGCTCGGTGGGCCTGGACACCGACGGTGGCGCCTACGAGCTGTGGAGCCTCGGGGGCGAATCCACCGCGCTGCTCAGCGAGCAGACCCGCTGGTCGGTGCACCACTGCGCCTTCACCGCCGACGGGCGCTGGTTCGCGGTGGGTGCACGCCAGGGCCTGTGGGTGTTCGATGCCTCGAGGGGCGTGAAGCGGCGCAGCGCAGGGCACCAGGACGACATGCTCGACCAGGTCACCCTGCTGGCGGCGGCGCCCACGGGCTCCGAGCTGCTCCTGCTGTGGGACTACGAGCGCCTGGCCACCATGGACGCTGGCTCCGGTGCGGAGCGCAAGCTCGTGCCACACGAGGACCTGCCGCTGGACGCCGCCTGGCTGCCCGGTGGGCAGATCGCCCTCGCCGACGACGGCACCGTGATCCTGGATGCGGAGGGCCGCAGCCTCGCTCAGGGGCCGGGCTCGGGCCTCATCGTGAAGGCCGTGGGCGCCGAGCGCCTGCTGGTGAGCACCCACCGCGGCCCCGTGGTGCTGGACCTCGCCGGCGATGTCGTGGGCGGCCTGGGCGGCCCCGCTCGCCTGCCCGAGGCCCTCGCCGCCAGCCCCGACGGCAGCTGGATGGTGGTGGGCACCTGGGAAGGGCTGCTGCGCTACCGGGTGGGCGACTGATCCGGGCTCACTGGCACCGATAGGTCACCACCGTGACGGTGTCGGCCAGCACGGGCACGGCGGGCATCTCGCCCCCGCTTGGGTGGGCCCCACAGCTCACGCCACCCGGAGGTTGCACCGTCACCGAGGTGGTTCCCGCCTCGACGCTGGGGAAGGACACGAAGCCCATGCCCCCTGGGGGGATGACGCTTCCCGGCGAGGGGTAGCCGCTGGCGAAGACGAAGGGCTGGCCGTGGCTGGCCCCCAGGCTGACCGTGGCGCCCTCGACGGGGCTGAGGTCGGTGTAGTCCACGCCCACCACCACGAAGCCGGTGCCGGGGGCCCAGCTCAGCCCGAGCATGTTCAACACCTGGGTGGTGATGCTCTCGGTGGCCACGTAGGTGATGACGGAGAAGTCGTTGTCGCCCGCGGGCCCGAAGATCAGGTGGTCCACGTAGTCGTCGCCGCGCACTGGCAGCTCGAAGGGGGCCCCGGACGCCACCTCGCCCTCGGCCTTGCCGTCGCTGGCCGTGCTCACCGTCTGGTCCGCGAAGTCCACCTGGAGATCCGCCACGCCGCTGCCGGTGGTGGCCGACAGCAACACCAGGGTGGCCTGGACCGGGTCGGGGGGCTGGGTGTCGTGGGGGACACGGAAGCCGGAGTCCATGGGGATGGCCACACAGCCGACCAGGGCGAGCGCAGGCAGCAGGCGAAGGATCACGGGCTACCTCCAGG
>CAZHIK010000379.1:0-8262 GCA_964532635.1 uncultured Enterobacterales bacterium | reverse complement strand
CTCGAGCACCTCGGCGGACCGGGGGTGGGCCAGGGCTCCGGAGCACAGGCCCGCGGCCCGGAACGAGCCCGGGCCGACTCTCTGGATATTCGGCGTCTGCATCCCTTTTTCACCACCCCCACCCCGCGCTCCCAGCCCGCGGCACGCCACTCTCCGGCGAGGGCCATGAGGGGAGCCCCCCTCCCCTCCCCTCGAGCCGGGACTCGAACAAATCGCGCGGTGGTTCCGCGACCCCGCGGCGCGCGTGGCGCAACGGCTATGCGTCGCCTCGCTCGAGGTGAAGGCGAGCCCCCTGCAGCACTCGCTCCACCAGCTCGTCGAAGCCGATGCCGGCCTCTCCCGCAGCCATGGGCGAGAGGCTGGTCTCCGTCATCCCCGGGATGGTGTTCACCTCGAGGAACCAGGGCGTGCCCGCTTCATCGACGATGAAGTCGGCCCGGCAGATGCCCGACAGCCCGAGGACCCGGGCCGACAAGGCTGCGTCTCGCTGCGCGCGTTCGGCCACGGCCGGATCGATGTCCGCAGGGACCAGGTAGCGGGTCTTGCCCTTAGTGTACTTGGCCTCGTAGTCGAAGAAGCCGCTGTCGGGTCGGATGGCCACCACCGGGAGAGGACGCCCGTCGAGCATGGCCACCGTGATCTCGGTGCCCTCCACGAAGCGCTCGAGCTGCACGATGTCACCGTGCATCCGGCAGTCGGCCACTCCCTTCGCCAGCTCCCCTGGGGTCCGACAGAAGCTGATGCCCAGGGTGGAGCCCCCGGTGGGTGTCTTGGCCACCACCGGCAACTCCAGATCCTCCGGAACGGCATCCTCGGGCCCGAGCACCACCTGCTCCGGCAGGGCCAGGCCGTGCCCCTCGAGCACTCGCTTCGTCAGCAGCTTGTCCATGGCCACCGCCGAGGCCGTGGGCCCTGAGCCGGTGTAGGGGATGCGCATCAGCTCGAGCAGTCCCTGGACGCAACCGTCCTCGCCGAAGCGCCCATGGAGCGCCAGCCAGGCGACCTCGACGCCCTCGGCCACCAGCCTGGCCGGCAGCTCGGGGCCGACATCGACCTCGATCGCATCCCAGCCGCGACGACGCAGGGCTCCGGCCACCGCCCGCCCGCTCTCGAGGGAGACCGGACGCTCCGCAGACATACCGCCGAGCAGCACACCGACCTTCATGCTCTTCTGCATCACCATGATCGCTCCGTGGGATCCGCGCGGGCTCAGGGCCAGCCCTCCAGGCCCGCGCGAGGGGTTCTCGGGGGACGGCCCAAGGGCTGGAGCCGCGGCTCGACATCCAGGCCGTGATCTCGCTTGCAGCGGTCCTGGACCAGCTTGAGGATGAGGTCCAGATCCCGGGATGTGCCTCCACCGAGGTTGGCTACCAGCCCGATCTGTTCGTGGGCCAGCCGGATGCTGCGGAGCCGGAGGCCTGGCAGACGGCTGCGCCGCATGGCCCGCTCGAGCTCGGGACTCATCGCGCAGACACTCCCCGGCCAGGGCGGCGCTTCGGCCAGGGGACGGTCGGGCCGAGCCTCGAGCTCCGCGGCGAGGATCACGGCCTTCGGACTCAATCCGGCCAGGGTGGAGGCGGGACGGTCCTTCACCGATCGGCCCACGAGGGTCCGGACGCTCCGTACAAGAGGCTCCAACTCGGCCACCGGAGCGCTGCGCAGCCAGGCCGCCAGGGTGCCCGGCCAAGAACGCACAGGGCCCCAGGCCGTCAGACCGGCGCGCTGGGCGACGACTCCCAGCCGAGCCAGGGGGGCGGCAGCCCCGACCTTCAGGATCTCGTCCTCGACCTCGATCCCCCCGAAGGCTGGCCCGAGCCTGAGCATGGCACCGGACAGACCCTCCTCCCGGGCGAACGGGTCCCCGAGGGGCTGGTGGGGCCGCAGCGTGAGCCCCACGGAGCGGAGCGCCGACAGAGCTGCCTTCACCGCCGCCTCGTCGCGGGCGAGCACCCATGCCTCGACCTCACCGCCGATGCGCAAGGCGCTGTGACGCGCCACGGGCTCTGCCACCCGCAGCGTGACCCCGGGCAAGCCCTCGAAGGCCCGCTCGAGCTCAGCCCGCCCCGCCACCGAGCCGCTCCAGCAACGCGCCACAGACGCGATTGACGTCCCCGGCACCGAGCGTGAGCACGATGTCGCCGGGGCCCCCGGTCTCCACCAGGTGGTCCACCGCCTGGTCCAAACCGCCCACGGCGCTCACGTTGCGGTGACCGTGCGCTCGAATGCGGGAGGCCACGCTGTGCTGGTCCAGCCCCTCGACGGGCTGCTCACCGGCCCGGTAGACCGGACAGACCACCACCTCGTCCGCCTGGTTGAAGCAGCGGGCGAACTCGGCCTGGAGCCTGGAGAGGCGGGAGTAGCGATGGGGTTGGAAGACCGCCACCACGCGACGCTCCGGGAAGCCGCGCCGGGCAGCGCCCAAGGTGGCCTCGATCTCCTCGGGGTGGTGACCGTAGTCGTCCACCACCAGCCGTCCTCCGGCCTCGCCCCTCAGGGTGAAGCGCCGCTGGATGCCCGAGAAACCCTCGAGGGCCGCCGCGGCCTGCTCGAAGGGGATGTCCAGCTCGACCGCCGTGGACACGGCGGCCAAGGCGTTGAGCACGTTGTGGCTCCCGGGCATTCCCAGGTTGACCTCTCCGAGGCGCTCGCCACCACGCCAGACGGCGAAGCGGGAGTCGAAGGCGCTGTAGCCAAGCTCCTCCCCGCGGTAGTCGGCCTGCACGCTCAGCCCGTAGGTCACCACGCGGCGGCGAATCCTCGGCAGCATCTCCTGTACGACGGGGTGGTCCAGGCAGACCACGGCGTAGCCATAGAAGGGCACCTTGTTGGCGAAGTCGACGAAGGTGTCCACGAGCTTGTCGAAGCTCCCGTAGTGCTCGAGGTGCTCGGGATCGACGTTGGTGATCACGGCCACCGTGGGCGCCAGCAGCATGAACGAACCATCGCTCTCATCGGCCTCGGCCACCAGGTAGGGCCCCAGCCCGTGCTGGGCGTTGGAGCCGAAGCGATCCAGGCGCCCGCCGATGATGACGGTGGGATCCAGCTCCGCTGCGTGCAGGCAGGTGGCGAGCATGGAGGTGACGGTGGTCTTGCCGTGGGTACCCGCCGCCGCCAGGCCGTGCTTCATGCGCATCAGCTCCGCGAGCATCTCCGCCCTGCGGATCACGGGGATGGCGTGCTGGACGGCAGCCTGGATCTCCAGGTTGCTGGGCTTGACCGCAGTGGAACGCACCACCACGTCGGCGCCCGCGACGTTCTCGGGGGCGTGGCCGATGGCGATCCGGGCCCCCAACGCCCGCAGACGCTGGACGACCTCACCCTCGCGGAGGTCGCTGCCGGTGACCTCGAAGCCCATGTTCAGCAACACCTCGGCGATGCCACACATCCCCGTCCCGCCGATGCCCACGAAGTGGACCTGGCGCACCTTGCCTCGGAACATCTCGATCACAACGTACCTCTCCTGCTGGCCCAGGCGCGGGCCACCTCACCCCAGCGGGCGATGCCAGCACCGAGCACGCCCTGTACCGGCACCAAGCGACCGCCGCCAGTCCCTCCCGCGACAGCCTCGGGCGCGGCCTCCTCTTCGGGCTCCGCCGAGATGGTCAGCAGCACGCCGACGCCCCACAGGTGGGCGATGAGGGCGCTGGCCCCGTAGCTCATGAAGGGAAGCACGAGGCCCTTGGGCGGCACCAGGCCCATGATGACGCCGAGGTTGAAGAGGGTCTGCAGGCCCAGGATGAGGGTGATGCTGCCCGCTGCCAGGGTGCCGAAGTAGGTCCGGGACCGGTTGGCCACGTGGACGCCCCGCCAGATGAGGGCGCCGTAGATGCCCAGCAGGATGGCCAGGCGGATGAAACCGAGCTCCTCGCCAGCCACAGCGGCCACGAAGTCGGTGTGGGCGAAGGGCAGCCACTTCATGCTGGACATGGCCTCCCCCAGACCCTGGCCCCACAGGCCGCCGTAGTGAAGGGCGACCCAGCCCATGATCACTTGGTATCCGCCACTGTCGGCGTTGGCCCAGGGCTCGAGCCAGGAGAGCACCCGGCCCAGGCGGTATGGATTCAGCGCCACGAGGGGTAGGACCGCTACCGCCCCCGCACCCGCGATGGCCCCCATCCAACGCATGGGGATCCCCCCGAGGAAGAGCACCAACCCCGCGATGCCGGCCAGGATGGCCGTGGTTCCGAAGTCAGGCTCCATCAGCACCAGCACGAGAGCGGGCGCGGCCACCAGCAGCACGGGCAGGACGTGGCGCTTGAGGTCCGTGATCCCACCCGTGAAGCGGTTGACCCGCTCAGCGAGCACCAGCACCAGGGCCAGCTTCATGAACTCGGAGGGCTGCAGGCGCAGGCTGCCGAAGGCGATCCAGCGAATGGCGCCGTTGGCCTTGTGCCCCACACCGGGGATGAACACAGCCACGAGACCCACCATGCACGCGAAGTACAGCACCCAGCCAAGCCGCGCGAGACGATGGGAAGGGATGCGCGCGAGGACCACCATGCCCACCAGGCCGATGACGGCCGCCACGGTCTGCCGGACCAGGTAGTAGGTAGGGCTGCCGGTGCTCTCCACCGCCTCGATCGCGGACGCGGAGAACACCATCACCAGGCCAAAGAAGGTGAGGCTCAAGACGATGAGCACGATCCACCAGTCCACGGGGTGGCGACCCCCGGCTCCCTTGTCCTCCTTGCCCTCGCCGAAGAGGAGGCGAGAGAGGAGCTGCAGCAGGTTGGGCTCTGCAGGTTTGCCGGTACGGCTGGGGTGGGTCATGCAATCTCCCTGACCAGGGCGCGAAACACGGCACCCCGGTGCTCGAAGTCGTCGAACTCGTCGAAGGATGCACAGGCGGGCGAGAGCACCACGGTGTCCCCCGGGCGGGCGAGGTGGTGAGCCAGCTTCACAGCCTGCTCCATTCCACCCACCAGCTGGGGCTCGAGCTCAGCCAGGGCGGCAGCGATGGTGGGGCCGGAGCGGCCGAAGCAGATGACGCCGGGCCCGCCCGCCAGGGCCGGAGCCAGCACCCCGTAGTCCTCGCCCTGCTTGCCGTCGCCCCCCAACAGGGCCAGGGCGGGACGCCCCAGGCCCGCGAGCCCGGTGAGGGCCGCGGCCACGTTGGTGGCCTTGGAGTCGTTGATCCAGGTCACGCCACCCACAGCGCCCACCACCTCCATGCGGTGGGCCAGGGCCTCGAGGCGCTCGGGATGCAGCGCGGCGGGATCGGCGCCGACCTCGAGGGCCAACATACAGGCCACGGCCGTGTTCCACCGATTGTGGGAGCCCGGGACCCGCAGCCCCGCGAGGCTCACCTCGGCACGGCGCCCGTCGCCAGCATCCCAGCGTGCGATGTCCCCGTCGAGGATCACCCCTGGGTGCGCACCGATCCAGAGGCGGCGCCCGCCCCGGCTCCCCGCGAGATCCGCGAGGAAGGGGTCACCCGTGGGGATGGCTGCGGCTGCGCCCTGGGGCTGTCCGTCGAAGACCCGGCACTTGGTGTCGCCGTAGCAGGCCATGGTCCCGTGGCGTCCGAGATGATCGGGGGTGAGGTTGAGCACCACCGCCGCTGCTGGAGACAGACGGCCGGGCCACTCGAGCTGGTAGGACGAGACCTCCGCCACCACGTGGTCCCAGGGGCCGCCCTCGAGGGCTTCGCAGAGGGGGCGGCCGATGTTGCCACCCACGAAGCAGCGCGAGCCCGCCTCCTGGAGCAGCTGGCCGGTGAACCATGTCACGGTGCTCTTGCCGTTGGTTCCCGTGATGGCCACCAGAGGGGCATCGATTCGCTCCGCCGCCAGCGCCAGCTCTCCCACGACCGGCACTCCAGCCGCCACGGCGGCCTGCAGATCCGGCTGCCTGGAGGGCACGCCCGGAGAGAGCACGATCAGCTCGGCGTCGAGGAAGTCTCGTCGGTCGTGGGGCCCCAGGGCCATGCGGCAGCCCGGGACGGGCTCGAGGTCCCGACGCAGGTCGACGCAGGTGACCACAGCCCCCTCCCGCACACACAGGGCGGCGGCGGCACGCCCGGAGCGCGCCATGCCCACCACGAGGACGCGGCGGCCGATGAGATCGAGGGTGCTGGAGGCAGAGATGGACATGGTCAGCGCAGCTTGATGGTGGTCAGGGCGATGAGGGCCAGGATGATCGAGATGATCCAGAACCGGACGATGATCTTGGGCTCACTCCAGCCCTTCTTCTCGTAGTGATGGTGGATGGGCGCCATGGCGAAGATGCGCTTCTTGCGCAGCTTGTAGCTGCCCACCTGCAGCACGACGGAGACGGCCTCGAGCACGAAGATGCCGCCCACCAGCACCACCAGCAGCTCGTGCTTTGTGAGGATGGCCAGGGCGCCCAGCAAGCCGCCGAGGCTCAAGGAGCCCACGTCGCCCATGAAGACCTGGGCCGGGTAGCTGTTGAACCAAAGGAAGCCGAGCCCCGCTCCCACCACGGCCACAGCCACCACCGCCAGCTCCGAGGACCCCTCCACGTAGGGGATGCGCAGGTAGTTGGCGAAGGACTCCACGCCCGTGACGTACGCCAGCAGGGCGTAGGTGGCTGCCGAGGTCATGATGGGCCCGATGGCCAGACCGTCCAGCCCGTCGGTGAGGTTGACGGCGTTGGACATGGACATCAGCACGAAGACAGCGAAGGCCACGTAGGCCCAGCCGAAGAACGTGGGCGCTCCGACCCACAGCGCGTCGAAGTGCAGCACGAAGTTCTTGAAGAAGGGGAACGCCAGGGCCGGGTCGATCTCGCCGCAGGCGTAGCCGATTCCCAGCACCACCGCGGCGATGACGAACTGCCAGACCAGCTTCCAGCGCCCAGCCAGCCCCGCCGAGCTCTTCTGCATGACCTTCTTCCAGTCATCCACGAAGCCGATGGCGCCGTAGCCGAGCAAGATGATCAGGGCCATCCAGACCACGGCCATGTCCAGCCGACACCACAGCAGCACCGACACCGTGATGCCCACGAGCATCACCGCGCCCCCCATGGTGGGCGTGCCGACCTTGGTCTCGAGGTGAGCCTGGGGGCCGTCGTCGCGGATCACCTGCTCCACCTTGCGCCTGCGCATCCAGCCGATGAACCAGGGATAGGCCACGTAGCAGATGGCCAGGGCGGTCATCATGCCCCAGGCGGCACGGAAGGTGGTGTAGCGGAACACGTTGAAGAACGTGCTCTGATCGCCAAGGGACTCGTAGAGGAAGAAGAACATCAACGCTGTCCGTTGCTGAGCGTTCGCAAGATCCGTTCCATGGCCATGCCGCGGCTGCCCTTGAGGAGCAGCAGATCACCCGGCCGGAGCCAAGGCGCCAGGGCCGTAGCGAGGCTTTCCGCGTCGGGGCTGACCACCAGCCGCTCTGTCGGCTTCATGCCCTGGGCGGCTGCTCGCATCCGCGGCCCGCAGGCCCCCACCAGGTCCAGCTCCGAAGCCAGGGCCAGCTCGAGCAACTCGCGGTGCAGGGCCACCTCGGTGGGCCCCAACTCGAGCATGTCCCCCAGCAGCGCCACCCGACGCGGCGCGGGCAACGCGCACAGGGTCTCCAGCGCCGCCGCCATGCTGGCGGGATTGGCGTTGTAGGCGTCGTTCAACACCCGGACTCCGCCGGGGCCGTCCCCGAGCGCCCCGCGCGCCCCCACGGGCCTGTAGCCGGCCAAGGCCGCGGCGGCGTCCTGGGGATTCTTGCCCAGGGCGACGGCCAGGGCCACCGCCGAGCAGGCGTTGGCAGCCATGTAGAGCCCAGGGGTCGGGATGGTGCCCTCGATGCGGCGGCCCGCCACCTCGAGCTCGAAGCGCACCTGGACCTCGTCGCCACCGGCCTCCAGGGAGGCGGAGCGCAATCGCACATCGCAGCCGTGCGACCGTCCGTAGCTCAGCACCCGAACCCCAGCAGGCACCGGGAGAGCCGCGACACGGGGATCGTCCTGGTTCACGCACACCACGTCGCCGGGCCGCGCACCGTCGAACAGCTCGCCCTTGGCGCGAGCCACACCCTCGATGGTGCCCAGCCCCTCGAGGTGGGCCGGCGCCACGTTGGTGATGAGGCGCACGGTGGGCCGACAGATGCCCTGGAGCAAGGCGATCTCGCCCGGAGCGTTCATGCCCAGCTCGAGCACCAGCAGGGTGGAGTCCTCGGGCCGAGCCAAGAGCGTGAGCGGAAGGCCGATGTGGTTGTTGAGGTTGCCCAGGGTGTGGTGCAGCCGCTCGCCTGCCTCGAGGGCCAGCACGGCCAGGGCACGGGTGGTGGTCTTGCCCACGGATCCCGTGAT
>CAZHIK010000378.1:0-8274 GCA_964532635.1 uncultured Enterobacterales bacterium | reverse complement strand
ACCACGCCGCCGGTGGCGGTCTCGGTCCAGGTCTCGAGATCCAGGCGACCGGTGGGATCCGTCTTGGCGCGGTTGCAGCCCAGGACGGCTGTGAGGGCGAAGAGAACGAGGGCTGTGCGCATGGGCGCTCCGGCGCTGGGTACCGAAGCAGGATTACTCGAGCAAGGGGTAGGCGCCAGGGGCGGGAACCTCCGAGCCCCGGCGTGGTCCATCACGCCGTGCCACATCGGAGTCCGCCGTGCTGTCCTGGCTGCGCCATGTCTTCCACCTGACCGCATCGGTGCTGCTGGTGCTGGTCTGCTTCCTCTTCATCCCCCTGACCGAGCAGGTCCACGACCTGCTCCCCGGTGATCCGGAGGTGCGGGTCGTGCGCGTGCCGCAGCCGGATCGTTGTCGGGTGCCCCGCTTCACCGATGCCAGCCTGGAGACAGCCCTGGCCTCGGGCGTGCGGGGGCCTCACCGCCGCGGTGCCCAGGATCAGATCCGGCTCTGGTACCACAAGCAGCGCGCCCGGAAGCTACCCGGAGTCGCCGATCCGGCTCCCCAGGCGGAGGTCTGGGGCGCGGTGGACTCGGTGATGCAGGCCGACTGGCCCGTCAGCCCGCGCTGGCCTCTGACCTCGAGCTTCGGCGACCGTACCCACCCCACCCTGGGCGTGCGCCGCTTCCACTCGGGGGTGGACATCGGGGTGCCCACCGGCACCGGAGTCCGTGCCACTATGCCCGGCACCGTTCGCTGCGCCTGCGAGGACCGCGTGAGCGGTCGCCACGTGGTGTTGGACCACGGGGACGCCCTGGCGTCGGTGTACTGCCACGCCTCCACCCTGCTGGTGGAGGACGGCGAGTGGGTGGAGCAGGGCCAGCTTGTGGCTCTGTCCGGCAGCACGGGCCGCTCCACCGGGCCTCACCTGCACTACGCCCTGCGCATCGGAGGCACCTGGCTCGATCCGGTGCTGGTCTACCGTCTTCAGGCCGCCGTGCGTTTTGCCCAGCCCGACGTCGTCGCGTCTGAGTGATGCGGGGCAACGTGATAGCGGGAGAGGGTCCATGCTCCGCCCCTCCCTCCTCGCTCTCGCCGCCCTCACCAGCTGGCCTCTCCATGTGGGCTGCGGCTCCGCGGGCGATCCCTCCTCGGGCGACGGCGCCTCCACCGCGCCGTCCATGGGCTTTGGAGACGCGGGCAACTTCGGCGGCGAGGGCCTCCGGCCTGGCGCGACGGCGCAGACCGACACCCGGCTGGGTATGCCGCCCCAGAGCCCTGGGTTGGCCGGCCTGTACACGGGTGATCCCGGCGCGGTGTCCCACGCCGAGCTGCTGGATCTCTATGCTCGTACCTGGCATCCGGACTGGTCCGGCTCCCTGATGCTCCACCTGGCTCCGGGCCACTACATCCTCGACGACACCTCCAACCGCAGCCCGGATCCTCGCAAGCGCGGCTTCCACCTGAGCGCGTATGACATGGCCCGCCGGGTGCCGCTGCTGGTCTACGCCCCCGGGGATACCGATCCCGGCCCCCGGCAGCAGCCCGCCTCCCTCGAGAACATCAGCGCCACCCTGTTCGACCTGCTCGGTGTTCCCCGCCCCGAAGGGGTCACCGCGTCCGCCCTGGACTTCCCCACCGTCGAGTCGCCCAGGCTCATCGCGGTTGTGGTGCTCGACGCGTTGCCCTGGGGCCACTGGCAGGACTACCTCTCTCGGCAACCCGCCTTCGCCGAGTTGCGGGCCGAGGGGCGCGAGTTCGTGAACACGCGGCTGTCCTTCATGTCCTCGAGCACCACCGTCAGCCACGCGGTGCTGGGCACCGGGCAGCCTCCGGCCCTCACGGGTATCCCCATCAACCACACCCGCACCGATCCGGGCCACTACGACGAGGTGTTCATCGACAACCGGCCCGATCGCCTGCTGGTGCCCACCCTGGCCGATCTGTACGACGTGCAGCTCGACAACCGGCCCGCGGTCGTCAGCTTCTGCAGCCAGTCCCGCGCAGCCATCGCCATGGCCGGCCACGGCCGCAGCCACCCCGGTGGCGACGCCGACGTGGTGGCCTGGCAGTCGCGCCACAACGGCCCCTTGGAGACCCACCCCGACTTCTGGGCTCCGGTGGGCTGGATTCGCCAGCAGGTGGATGTACAGGGCTACCTCGACGGTCTGCAGGACCGCAGCTTCCATGTCCGCGAGATCGACTCCCTGCCGGACCTGTTCCGGTCCCACCACAACGTGGTGATCAGCGAGCGAGCCATCCTGGCCATGATGGACCACGAGGGGGTGGGGGACGACGAGGTGACCGACCTGGTCTTCCTGAACCACAAGGTGCTCGACAACATCGCTCATCGCTGGGGCGCGGATGTCGAGGAGTACCGCCTCGCCCTGGACGAGCTGGATGCCTGGCTGCCCCGCTGGACCCAGGCGCTCCACCAACGCGCCGGCGACGACTGGCTGTTGATCGTCACCGCGGATCACGGCTTCGGCCCCACCCTGTCCAACCCCGGCTACGCCCAGGACGACCGGCGCCACGAGCGGGGCTCCCTGCAGGACGAGCTCGAGCAACGCTTCGGCGACGGCGGTGAGCCCGTCTTCGAGGACATCCAGTACCTCAACGTGTACATGGACGAGGAGGCCCTGGCCGCCGCAGGCCACAGCCTTGACGCGGTCTGCGCCGACCTGGTGTCCCGCGACTGGATCGTGGATTGCCTCACCCGGCCCGAGGTCCAGCGACGCCAGCGTGAGCTGCTGCCGTGAGCCCGCTCGCCCTGATCGCACTGCTGCTCACCGCCTGCGGTGAGGCACCCCCGGCTTCTCCCGAGCCGGCGGCCGAGCCCTCGGCTGCGGTGTTCGACCCTCCGGAACAACCCAATGTCGTGCTGGTGCTGCTCGACGGGCTCCGCTACGACCGGACCCACACCGGGGGAAACGGCCGCCTCACCACCCCCACCCTGGACGTGCTGGCCGCAGAAGGCGTGACCTTCGACCTCGCCTTCAGCACCTCCAACGAGTCGTTGTTGTCCCACTCTGCGCTGTTCACCGGGCTGTACCCCACCGAGATCGCCTATCCGGACTACCAGAAGTTTCTGCTTCCCGATGACGCCCTCACCCTGAGCGAGGCCCTCACCGCGGTGGGCTACGACACAGCGGCGTTCGTGGCCGGTGGCCACGTCAAGGCCCACTTTGGCTTCGGACAGGGCTTCGCCACCTTCGAGGAGGGCGAGGACTTCGGCAGCTTCGCCACCACCGCCCGGTTGGCCAGTGGATGGCTCGCTCGTCGCCAGGACGAGCGGCCCTTCTTCGCCTTCGTGCACGGCTATGACCTGCACCGCCCCTACCCGAAGGCGTCGGTCTTCTTCCACCCCTTCTGGACCAAAGGACGCACCGAGCTGGACCGACACATCCGGCGTCGCAACTTCACCGAGTTCGTGTTCGAGGGGGTCTACTACCAGGACTTCCAGGGCACGCGTATCCTGCACGCCGCGGGCGACAGCATGCTCGACCCGGCCAACTACGCGGTCCTGGCAGAGCACGCGAGGCAGCATGCGGCCTCGGGAGAAGGCAAGGCCCTGGTGCTCACCCACAACGACAAAGAGCACATCCGGGCCCACTACGATGCCTCGGTGCTATGCGCGGACACCTACGTGGGGATGCTCATCGACGACATCGTGGCCCGTGGCCTGTGGGACGACACCCTCATCATCGCCACCGCCGATCACGGTGAGGATCTGGGCGACCACGGCTACTACAACCACCGCATCAACATCACCGACTCCACCACCCACGTGCCGCTGATCATCAGCGGCGGCGCTGTGCCGCCGGAGCTGCGTGGCACACGCCGAAGCGAGCTGACCGACGCGGTGGACATGGTCCACACGGTGATGGACATGGCTGGCAGCGTGCCTCCTGCCGGGGCCCGTGGGCGCAGCCTGTGGGCCCTGCTCAGGGGTGATGAGCTGCCCCCCAAGGACTTCGTCTTTCAGCAGGGGGTGCTGGGCCACAGCTCGATACGCACCGCCACCCATCGGCTGGTGTTTCAGGGCTACACGCTGATCGATCCCGACTACCTGCGATACATGGCCGAGGACCCCATCGACGGTGGGAGCTTCGTGCTCTACCACAGCGTCGAGGATCCGGTGGAGACCCGGGACGTGCTGGTGGAGAACCGGGAGCTGGCCGAGGAGCTCCGGGTCAGGATGGTCCGGCTCACCAGCCAGCTCGCTGTGGGAACCGAGCGCATGCAGCTCTCTCCAGAGCTGAAGCAGATGCTGCGCGAGCGGGGGTACTGGTAGCCATGCGTCGATGTGTCCTCCCCACTCTCCTGGTGCTCGCTGGCTGTGGCCCCGATCCCGTCGTGCCGGCGCCCACCGACGAGGAGCTCGAAGCCAGGGCCGCGCTGCCCCCCTCCCCAGCCCTCGCAGGGCGCTACGATCTCGAGACCGGCTCCCTCGAGGACTGGGCCACCCAGGAGCGCGGTGGCCTGCGGGTGGGCTACTTCCACGGCGGCCGAAACATGTTGCTGTATCGGGCCATGGACGATGGAGCCTACGAGCGCGCCGACATCGACGTGACCTTCTGGGCCCGTCGAGACAACGACTCCCTGGCCTTCCACCGCGTGCCCCCAGACATCGACCATCTGGTGTACATCCGTGACAGCCTGGTGGACGCCAACAACTTTGGCCGGACCACCGGGCCGGAGATCATGGCTGAGATGCGTGCCGGGCGGCTGCACTGCGGCATGATCGGTGAGTCTTCCTTCCTGCTGGCGGTGGACGAGCAGCAGCCCTGGACCGCCATCGCCAAGCTGGGCCAGGACACGGCCGAGTCTCCAGGCAAGGTCGTGCTGGTGCGCAGCGCCCTGGGCATCCAGGGCCCCGAGGATCTGGGCGGGCTTCGCGTTGGCAGCCGCGCGTCGGGCCCCTACGACATGGTCATGGTGCGAGAGTGGCTGCTTCACCAGGGTGTGCCGCTCGAAGACATGGTGCTCGAGGACATGATCGTCCAGGAGGACCTCAAGCGTAGGCTCAGCGAGGAAGCGCTCGACGTGGCCTTCCTCCACCTGCACATCGCCTCGCGCTACGCCGCAGGGGACGCCTGGGAGAGCTACCCAGGCTTCTCCTTCGACTTCGCCGATCCGGAGCTGTCCCAGTCCTTGCTGGTGTGTCGCGATGACGCCATCGAGCAGCACCGGGAGACCCTCGTGCGCTTCCTGGCCGCCTACAAGCGGCGCATCGACTACGAGTACGGCTTGTCGGATGAAGAGCGCCTGGCGTTCGAGGGCGACAAGGCCATGGGCATGGAGCTGACCTTCTTCGACGGGCTCAACCTGCCCCAGTACCGCGCCGAGCCCATCATCACGCTGCCCACCCTGCTGGAGATGCAGCGCTTGTTGGTCAAGCACGGGATCGTCGCTCAGGCTCGTCCCCTCGAGGACATGGTCGACGAAGGCTTGATCCAAGAGGCCCTGGAGCGGGTGGCAAGCGAGGGCGACGGGCCCTACGAGGGAGCGCCCGGGCGGCGGAGGGTGAAGGCAAACGACCCCGTGGTGATCCCCGGCAGTGCGGTGGAGCGCCTGCTGTGGGTGCTGGACGCCGACGGTGATGGGGTCCTGAGCCCAGCCGAGTTCGAGGCCACCGCGGTGTCGAGCCAGAGCTTCGCAGCCTGGGACACGGACTGGAGCGATACCCTCGATGCGGACGAGCTTCGCCAGGGGCTGCTGCGGGTCTCACCCCTGACCCGCTACTACCGCCACAACCCAAAGTACGAGGACCGTCGGCCGGTGCCCGAGCTTCCCAGTCCGGACTGATGCATCACCGCTGCTTCAGTCCTGCTCCTCGCCGGGGGCGCGCCGGGTGCTCCTGACGCTCTTGGTGAGCAAAGAGGGCTCCAGGGAACGTTCCGCGCCGCAGTCACCCCAGGCGACGCCGATGGTGCCTTCCTTGGCACCCGAGCCTCCTCGGAACAGCAGCGCTGGTTGGCCTTGGATGCGGATCACCGACGGGGTGTCCACGAGGGCTCCGGCCCAGTCGGCGAAGCCCGGGCTCAGGACAACGGAGCGGTAGTGAAGCTCGAAGCTGTGGGGATCGGTGGATGCGACGTGGTGGACCTCGCTGCCCACGTCGACAACCCGACCTTCTCCGTCTGTGTCGTAGCGCTTGTGGGAGAACCAGAGGTGGACCCGCTCACCGTCCGAGAACGCCCAGGGGGCACCGTAGACCTCGTCCTTGCCGGCCTCGATACCGGTCAACACCCGGGCGGGGTGCAAGCTCCAGCGGTCGCCCTCGCGCGAGGAGGCGACGCAGAGATCCGCGCGGGTGCGGGAGCCGCAGCGCAGGTACATGAGCAGGGTGTCATCGTGGCGGGCGAGCGCCGGCTCCCACAGGCGATCCTTCATCCAGTCCTCGCTGGCCCGCAGCGCCGGCTCGGTGCCGTCGAGCACAAGCCGGTCTCCCTGCCAGCGCAGCGCGTGGATCACCCGGCTGCGGTCCGAGCGCTGGACCGAGATCCAGGCCCTCCCGCTGTCACTGGGCTCGAGGGCAGCGCAGCCCAACACCTCGGCGTCCACCGCCGAGAGGTCATCCAGCTCGAGCACGGTCCGAAGCTCGGTGGAGGCGTCTTCGGAGTGCATCCTCCGCACGCCGAGGCCAGTGCGACCCTGGGGATCCTGGTAGCGCACCAAGGTGGCCTTGGCGCCATCGGCCATGCGAATGTGGCGAGGGCAGCGCAGGTACCAGCGCTCGCCGTCGTTCTCGGAGATCAGCCAGGGCTCCTCGGAGGGATCGAACTGGCGGGGAAAGCGGCACTCGCCTCGGCGGCGCTGTGGGGCGGGAGCGCTCCCTTCGCTCGCGGCGGGTGGCGCGAGGTCGCCGTCTCTGGCTCGTTCGGCCGAGCTGGCGTCCACCCTGGCCGATGTCGAGGGCCCCGCGGGCGCCGGGCCATCGGTCAGGCGCCAGGCGAGCAGGGCCGCGACCGCGACCGCAGGCAACAGACACAGCCAGCGGAGGGCCGAGGAGGCCGTAGGGGAGGGGGTCTCGGACGGTGTGTGGGTCAGGATGGCTCCCGGGAGGGGCCCGCCCAAGGTAGCCCGCGGCCTGTCTCCGTGCCTACGGCGCGACGACGCGATGTGGCGCGCTGAGCAGCCCCCTATTAGCCAGGAACAACCTCTCGGTACCTCGCCCTGTTCCCCAGGAGATCCCATGGCCGTGCTTTCCGACAGCGACCTCGTCCTCCAGCGTTTCTGGCACCACGTACGCACTCGGCCGGACGCCGTCTGGCTCACCCAGCCCTTCGGTGGTGGCCAGACCGTGGAGTACACCTGGGCGCAGGTGGCAGATCGGGCCAAGCGGATGGCCAGCTACATCGAGTCCCTGGACCTGCCGCCGCAGTCCAAGATCGCCATGATCAGCAAGAACTGCGCGCACTTCTTCATTGCCGAGCTCGCCGTCTGGTTCGCGGGTCACGTCACCGTGGCCATCTACCCGACGCTGGACGAGGAGACGGTGCGGTACATCATCGAGCACAGTGAGGCCAAGGCGGTCTTCGTGGGCAAGCTCGACGAGTGGGAGAACATGAAGGGCGGCGTGCCCGAAGACATCCCCCACATCGCCCTGCCCCTGGCGCCCAAGACCGAGTACCCCAGCTTCGACGAGGTCATCTCGAACCACGAGCCAATGGATGGTGAGCCGGTACGCGACGCCGACGACCAGTCGCTGATGATCTACACCTCGGGCTCGACCGGCACCCCCAAGGGTGTGCTGCACAGCTTCGCTACCATCAGCGGCCCCACCGTGGGCATCAGCAAGCTGCTGGAGTTCAGCCCCGAAGACCGGATCCTCTCCTACCTGCCCCTGGCCCACGGCATGGACCGCTGGCTGTCGTTCTGCTGCACCATGTACTCGGGCACCCAGGTCTGGTTCGCCGAGAGCCTGGCCACCTTCGTGAAGGATCTCAACCGCGCACGGCCCACCCTGTTCCTCTCCGTGCCGCGCTTGTGGCTCAAGTTCCAGCTGGGCGTCTACAAGAAGATGCCCCCCAAGAAGCTCAACCTGCTCCTCAAGATTCCTATCCTCTCGGGCATCATCAAGAAGAAGGTGCTCACCGGACTGGGGCTCGATCAGGTCCGCTTCGCCGGCTCGGGCTCGGCCCCCATCTCCGCCGAGCTGCTGGCCTTCTACCGCGGCCTCGGCCTCGAGCTGCTCGAGGGCTACGGCATGAGCGAGAACTTCAACTACTCGCACCTCACCATGCCGGGACGCGGGCGCCCCGGCTACATCGGCCACCCCTACTCCGACGT
>CAZHIK010000377.1:0-8288 GCA_964532635.1 uncultured Enterobacterales bacterium | reverse complement strand
GTCCGACCTGTTGGTCCTCCACGCGCTGTCGGGCGCGAGGGCGGCCTACGACGAGGTGGCGGATGGGGGCACGGACTTCGGCTCGTTCCACAGCGCCTACAACGACGTGACCTGCTGGGACCACGCCGACGGGTTCCCCCTGAGCGCGGGCACCATCGAGCTGGACGGGAACCTCTGCTCCACCCGGCTGTTCTTCAGCGCCGGCGACCGTGACGGAGACCTGAGCTCCACCCACGCGAGCTGCACCTGCTCCAGCTGCTACTCCAGCAGCTACGGACCGACGTGGAGCACATCCGACAACGATGGCTGCCCCTTCGACGATCCCGGTGGCACCGGCGGAATCGGCCCCTACGACACCCTGGACATCGAGGGCAGCACCGTTGGCGGCAATCCGCTGGGGTTTGCCTGGGGCCTGGGCCTCAACACCGGCGCGCAGGGCGCGGCCGAGAACTACCTGCAGGTGTACGTGCGATGAATCTCCGCTCGAACAAGACGGAAGACAACAAAACCCTGAACCTCGAGGAGGGGCTGTGGACCTGAGCTTTCCCATTGCGGGCGGGGGTGAACCCCGCCCCTACATCCTGTTGATGCTGCTTCTTTCGGGCTGCGATCCCACCGAGTGCGGCCCCGGCACTCACCTCGAGGACGGGGTGTGCGTGGTCGACGAGGACACGGACGTCGAGGGCGACACCGACACGGACAGCGACGCCGATACGGACAGCGACACGGACGCGGACAGCGATGCAGACACCGACGCGGACACCGACGCGGACACCGACGCGGATACCGACGTGCACAGCCCGCGAGACTTCCCCGAGGTGCCCGATCGCATCGCGGTGTTCGCCGACCAGTTCTGGCCCTACACCGACGAGCAGGCCCAGGTCATGGCGGAGAAGTTCCTGGGCACCCAGAAGATCTTCGTCGACCAGTCCGATGCCATCCGGGTCTACGACGAGGACTTCCTGGTGCTGCACTACCACCTGTGCATCTGGCAGCAGCAGCCGGAACACTCGCTGATCATCGACGGCCACAACTGGGGCAACGACTTCGACTTCGTCACGAAGCACGAGGACTGGTTCTGGCACAACGCGGCGGGGGAGCGGGTCCGGTCCGCCAACGACGGCAAGTACCTGATGAACATCTCGAACCCCGACTTCATCGCCTATTGGAAGTCCTCCGTCGTCGAGCAGATGGCGGCGGGCAACTACGACGGCGTGTTCTTGGATTCCTGCTCCACGGGCTTGCTCAACAGCGAAGCCCTGGGCGGCACCTACGACGGCGAGGAGATGCCAGGCGATGAGCGCTTCTCGGGTACCGGGGCCCTGAACAGCTTCGATGAGCTGGGCGGGCTGACCTGGCCCCAGGCCTACAACGCGTTCATGTCCGAGATCTGCGCCCACTACGAATCCTACGGCTACGCCTGCCTGCCCAACGTGGGCAACCAGACCACCACCTGGGATCCCACCGACTACGACACCACCTCCACCGGCGGCATGGTGGAGGACGCCTTCGACGTCAGCACCGAGGGCGACTGGGTGCAGGTGGCCAATCGCATCCTGGGCTTGAGCGACGGCATCATCATCCTGCAGTCCTACCCGACCGACGAGGACCTCGACGCTCGCCTGTACCACCTGGGCTGCTACCTGCTGGTGCGCGAGGCGCGGACCTACATCAACTACTTCCGCGGCCACACCTTCAGCTGGTTCCCCGAGTGGGACATCCCCCTGGGCGCGCCCACCGAGTCCGCCACCGGCGAGGACATCTCCACGTTGAGCTGGAACAGTGTCTACCGTCGGCGCTTCGACAACGGCTTCGTGCTGGTCAATCCCCACAACGACGCGAAGAAGCTGATCCTCGAGGCCACGGCCTGGCGGGCGGTGCCGTCGGGGGGCGGCCCCCTGAACCGGGCCGGAACCAACGACGCCAAGCTGAGCTACGAGGCGGTGGACAGCGTGGAGATGGACGCCTGGAGCGCAGCGGTCTTCCTGAACAGCGAGCCCAGCGAGTAGGCCCCACCATGCGCATCGCCCCCGGCCTCGTCCTGCTGCTCCTCTCGGCCTGTACCTCCAGCCAGGACCAGGACAGGGACGGCTTCGGGGTGCTGCAGGGCGACTGCGACGACCACGACGACACCATCCACCCCGCGGCGCCCGAGGTCTGCAACGGCATCGACGACGACTGCGATGGCACCGTGGACGACGACGCCGAGGGTGGCGAGTGGTTCTACGTGGACTACGACGGCGATGGCTTCGGCCTGGGGGCCTACGCCGATCAGCACTGCGCCGAGAGCGTGCCAGGCTGGGCCCGGGAGCGAGGCGACTGTGACGACGGCGACGCGGCGGTCTACCCGGGCGCCGAGGAGCTGTGCAACGGCATCGACGACGACTGCGACGGGCGCAGCGACGAGGGGGCCGTGGATGCGGCCACCTGGTACACCGACGATGACGGGGATGGTTGGGGCGATGACGCCATGACCTGGCCAGCCTGCGAGCAGCCCGACGGCTGGATCGCGCAGGGCGGAGACTGCGACGACGGCGACCCGGATGTGCACCCCGAGGCCGAGGAGCTGTGCTGGACCGATGACGACGATGACTGCGACGGAGAGCCCAACGAACAGGACGCCGCGGGCTGCGACGAGTACTACGAGGACGCCGATGGTGATGGCTACGGTGGCGCGGGGGCCTGCTTCTGTGAGCCGGTGGAACCCTGGTTGCTGGATAGCTCCACGGACTGCGACGATCTGGACGCGAGCATCCACCCGGACGCCGAGGAGCTGGACGACCTGATCGACCAGGACTGTGATGGGGGTGTGCAGGTTTCCATCTCGGCCTTGACCTTGCGTCTGACGGGCGAGGATGAGAACGACATCGCGGGTATCAGCGCCGCAGTTGTGGGTGACGTCGACGGGGATGGCTGGGACGATCTGTTGGTGGGGGCCCACGGCGACGACGCCAACGCCAGCGCCTCGGGCGCCGCATACCTGGCCCTGGGTCCCGTCACTTCGGATCTGGCCCTGGTAGACGCCGAGGCCAAGCTGTTGGGTACCAGCTATGCCGACTACGCGGGTTGGCAGGTGGCGCCCGCTGGCGACCAGGACGGCGATGGCCACGCGGATCTGGTGGTGGGGGCGTACGGCAACGATGAGCAGGTCAGCTCGGCTGGGATCGCCTATGTCGTCTACGGCCCGGTGAGCGGGGAGCATCAGCTTGCCGACGCCGATGCGGTGTTGTGGGGCAGCGATGCGAGCTTCCTGGGCTGGAGCATCGACGGCGGCGAGGACCTCACCGGCGATGGTACGCCGGACCTGCTGCTGGGCGCCTACGCCAGTGATGTAGGCAGCACCGACAGTGGCGTGGCCTGGGTGGTCCCGGGACCGATCAGCGGCGCGCACGTCGTGGATGAAGTGGCCATCGGCATCGTGGGAGAGCGCGATGACTGGCTGGGCTACTGCGTGGCCATCGGTGGCGATCAGGACGGCGACGGCCACAGGGAGGTGCTGCTGGGCGCTCCCTACGATGACCTGGGCGACACTGCCACGGGTTCACTGCTGGTCTTCAACACTCCCGTGGATGCCGACTACATGGTGGCGGATGCCACCGTCCACGGCGAGACGAACTACGATCGTCTCGGGTATTGGGTCGCCGACGGCGGTGACATCGACGGCGACGGATACGATGACCTGCTGGCTGGAGCCGAGTACGGGGACTTCCTACGCGTGGATGCAGGCGCGGTCTGGGTGATCCCTGGTCCTGTCTGGGGCCAGACTGCTGCGTACGACGCCCTCTCGGCGCGGATTGTCGGACCGCAGGCCTACGCGCAGGCCCATCGGGTCGAGGGTGCGGGCGACTTCGATCAGGACGGCTTCGCGGACATCGTGATCGGCGCCGACTATGCGGACACCGAAGCCGGCGAGGACGCGGGTGCGGTCTGGTTGCTCTACGGCCCTGTGACTGGCAACATCGACCTCCAGCAGGATGCAGCGGTCACGTTCCTGGGGGAGGAAGCCGGGGATCGGCTCGGTGTCTCGGTGGAAGGTGGTGACGACATCACCGGAGACGGGCTGCCCGACCTGTTGTTGGGCGGACGTTTTGCGGGCAAGGACGACGTCGGTACCCTCTACATCCTGCCGGGCCTGGAGGGATGAGCATGCGGCTCGCGGTCCTTCTCCTACCGGTGTCGTTGGTTGGCTGCACCGACTACGGCGTGAACATCATCGAGCTTCCCGAACCCTCGCCTCCGGACAGCGAGGCTCCGTACGTGGACACGCAGTGGCTGGACACCCAGCCCCCTCTGGACACCGAGGCTCCGCCGGCTTGCGACTCTGGGCCGTGGCCTGCCGGGGAGCCGGCCGTGGACGAGCGCTGCATCTGGGAGCCCGTCACCGGCAGCTTCCGCCCGGTGGTGGAGTGGTGGATGTCCGAGTTCGACGACGAGTACGCGGACGGTGCCGCGTGCCATGGCACCCCTGTCGTGGGTCAGGTCACCGACGATGACGGCGATGGGGTGGTGGACAGTGACGACGTGCCAGACATCGTTGTGACCGCGTTCCGCCAGGGTGTGGACTACCTCGGCACCTTGAGGTTGATCTCGGGAGATGGCAGCGCCGTCCATTGGGCGGTTCGGGAAGACACCGTGGACGGCGTGGAGTGGGCTCCGTACGGACTGTCCAGTGCTGCTCTGGCCGACGTGGATGGGGACGGAGATGTGGAGATAGCGGTCGCGGTGAGCGACACCGACGGCGACGCCTATGGTTGTGAGGTTGGCCTGTACGACCACACGGGCGATCTGCTGTGGGTGAACACCGACGTCACCATCGAGTGCGGAGGGCATGCCCCGGCCTTCGCCGACCTGGAAGGCGATGGCTCGGTGGAGTTGATCTTCGGAAGAGGACTGTACGACCCGTCGACGGGGGAGCTGATCGCGGAGGGAGCCCTGGGCCGCGGCTACGACACGCACTATGCCAACTCCGGCTACCACAGCTTCGCCACCGACATCGACGGCGACGGAATCCAGGAGGTCGTCACCGGGAGTACGCTGTACGACCCGACGATGGAGACCATCTGCTACACCGGCTACGACGACGGCTATCCGGCGGTCGCCGATCTGGACGGAGACGGGATGGGCGAGCTGGTGACCACTGGAGATGGTTGGGTGCGCTTGTTCGACCACGATTGCTGGATCATCGATCAATGGGAGATCGTCGATGGTGGCTACGGCGGTCCGGCCACCATCGCCGACTACGACGGCGACGGAGAGCCCGAGATCGGTGTGGCGTCCTACGGCATCTATTGGGTGTACGAGGCTGACGGGACCTTGCTCTGGTCGCGCTACACCCAGGACCATTCGTCGTCCTCCACGGGGTCTTCGGTGTACGACTTCGATGGCGATGGGTACGCCGAGGTGGTCTACGCCGACGAGGAATACCTCTGGATCTACAGTGGTCTCGACGGCACGGTCCGAATGCAGGATGCAACGCACGAGTCGGGCACCGTCAACGAGTACCCGGTCATCGTCGACGTCGATGGCGATGGGGAGGTCGAGATCGTGGTCGTGGACATGTACGGCGTGTTCGTGGTCGGCGACTACGACAGCAGCTGGGTGGCCGGTCGGCAGGTCTGGAACCAGGCCGCCTACAACATCGTCAACGTCAACGACGATCTGACCATCCCTGCAGTGCCCGAGCCCAACTGGCCCACCTACAACAACTTCCGCTCGGGGGACATCACACCGGCCTTTGCGTCGGCATCCCCCGATCCGCTGCCCCTGCTGGTTGAGGTCTGCGACCTGGAGTGCGACGCCGGAATCCTGCAGGTGGCGGTGCAGCTGGGCAACGGCGGGATGGGCACCATCGAGCCTGAGCTGACGGTGACGGTGCGGGCGGGGGACGACGGAGCGGGAGTGCTGCTGGCCAGCGCGGTGGCCACTGGAGACATCGCCTCGGGCGCGGCCAGCGACACCCTCGTCTTCCGCCTCGAGGTCGGTGAGTCCGAGCTTGACGCCCTGTCCATCACCGTGGACAGCGATGACGAGCTGGACGAGTGCCACGAGGACAACAACACCCTGGTGCTCAGCGACGGCCTGTGTCCGTGAGGTCGCCGATCATGGGCAGAGATCTTCTTCGATGACGAGGATGTTGTTGTCCTCGTCGCACTCGAGGTGCTGGTCGTCGGCGTCCACCACCACCCGGATCTGCCGATCCGTGAGGTAGGTGAGGTCCAGGTCGAAGGGGATGCCGGGGGTGGTCTCGCCGGGCTCGAGAGCGACGGTGCTCACGGCGCTGTCCAGGAGCACCGGGGTGCCGGCCAGCATGGAGTAGACGTCGATGGTGATCCCCGCCGGGAGCGGATCGGTGCCGTGGTTGCCGATGCGGAGCACCACGCGCTGCAGGTCTTCCTCACAGCGCGAGTTGCACAGCTCCACCAGCAGCGGGGCGGCGTCCACGCCGTCGCGTGCCAGCGCAGGCGTGGCCCGGAAGGTGTTGGGCTCGGGCCACATGGGCTCGGGCGCGCTCTGCACCTCGAGCCTGTCGTCTACGTTGTCGCCAGCCCACGCGTGCTGGGCCCAGGTGGGCCGAGCGCCCATCCAGGCGTCGTCCACGCTGCCGATGACGTGGATGCCCTGCTGGTCACCGAAGCTCGAGTAGCCGGCGTTGGGGACCACGATCTCGGCGGAGCCGTCCCGGTCCACGTCGGCGACCACGGGGTACTCGCCGCAGGTGCCCGAGTCATGCGCGGTGTCCTGCAGCAGCGTGCTGCCGTCCGATCCCTTCACCACCCACAGCTCGGTCTGGTCGGCGTAGACCAGCTCGCTCTCGCCGTCGCCATCGAAGTCGAACGCGGCCGCTCCGACCGACCCCGAGCCGTCGCTGTTGCTGCGCGTCCACAGGGGCTCGCCGTCGGGCTCGTACACCGCGGTGACCCCGGCGGCGACCACGGCGATCTCGGGCTCACCGTCGCCGTCGAAGTCGGCGATGGATGCGGGACCACCCCTCCCGGAGTCTCCCAGGGACCAGCTCGCGGCGGCGCTGCAGTCGTGCTCGAAGATGCGCAGGCTGCCACCGCCGGTGACCACGAACTCCCCCAGGCCGTCGCCGTCGAGATCGGCCACGGCTGGGTAGCCGTCGCTCTGGCCGGTCTCGCAGATGGTGCTGCCGTCGGGGGCGTACAGCGCGTTGCCCACCACCACCTCGCGCAGGCCGTCGCCGTCGAGATCGGCCACGGCTGGGGTGGGGTAGGAGTAGCTGGTGGAGATGCCCACCCCCGCGCCACCCTGGGCCAACAGCTGGCCGTCGGCGGCCGAGAAGATGCGAGCGCCGTAGATGGCTTCGACGGTGCCGTCCCCGTCGAGGTCGGCTGCGACGGGCTTGTTGCCACACTCGGTGTGGGGATGCTCGGACGCGATCCACTTCAGCTCACCCTGCGAGTCGAGGGCGGCCGCGTAGCAGCTCGAGCCATCGTAGACGTTGCCCAGGATGTCCGGCTCACCATCGGCGTCGAGGTCGGCCAGGGCCGTCCCGCCGCTTGGCCAGAACCAGCGGCCGTCGTGGTCGGCGCCTTGGAACACCCAGCGGAGCTCGCCGCTGTCCCCTGCGTGGGCGCGGAGGGCCAGATCCTCGCCGAGGTTGTAGGCGTCGTAGGTGTAGAACACCACGTCGGGGGTGTCGGCTGCGTCGACCACGCCGTCGCCATTGCTGTCGCTGAGCCGCCCGACCAGCGGCGTGTAGGCCACCAGGGCCGAGCTGGGGGAGGTGTCGAAGCTCGAGGCCTCCCACTCGATCTCCCATTCCCAGCCGCCCACCGTGATGCTGCAGTCCTCGTCAACTTCGACCTCGCCGGCGCTGTAGCCGGTGTCGAAGCAGTCGTAGTCCCCCTCGGGCACCTCGGGGGTCTCCTTGTTGAAGCCGTAGTCGTTGCACGCAGCCAGCAGGGGCAGGCACAGCAGGGCCATCGTTCGCTTCATCCTGTCCATCCCGGGCGTTCTATCACGGTCGGGGCGCGTGCTACCCTCCCATGCACCGCTCGGAGGTGCCTTTGTCGCTCCTGTTCCTCGCCTTGTTCCTCCACGCCTGCACCCCCACAGAGTGCGGCCCCGGCACCCACCTCGAGGACGGGATCTGCGTGCTCGACGAGGACACCGACACCGTCACCGAGGGGGACACCGACACCGACTCGGATGCCGACACGGACTCGGACACCGATGCCGACGCCGACACGGATGCCGACACCGACGTCACCGAGGATCCCTGCACCCAGCGGCCCGCGGTCTGGGTCGATCCCATTGGCACCGAC
>CAZHIK010000376.1:0-8291 GCA_964532635.1 uncultured Enterobacterales bacterium | reverse complement strand
ACGGCGTAGCCTCGGGGTCACAGTCGACGAAGACCACGCAGTGGGGGTTGCCCAGTCCCACCGCCGTGGCCCGCAGGGGGGGGCCGTCGGCGCCCGAGATCTCGGGTGGCAGGGGCTCGTCGATGAGGGGCTCGGACCGGTCGACAGGTACCAGGGCGGGTGCGAAGACCGCGCGCCCCATGTCCACGGTGACCTGGTCTCCGCGGACAACACAGCTCACTACGCGCCCACCGGTGGACACGGTGAAGCGATCGGGTGCGCCCCGGCGATGGTGTAGCCAGTGGGCGAAGATTCGCAGCCCGTTGCCCGAGATCTCCGCCACCGAGCCGTCGGGGTTGTAGATCCGCAGCCCGTAGTCTGCGCCTCGAGGCGCTACCTGAAGCAAAAGACCGTCTCCTCCCACCCCGTGATTCCGATCACACAGGAGCACCACCTGTAATGGAGTGGGAGGAGGCGGAGAGCTTTCAATGAGTAGATAATCGTTCCCAAGCCCGTGGGACTTTAGGACTTTTGCCAAATCAGCCTGTGCATTTTGCTGAATTTCGCTGGCGTTGTCACGCATCACTTCACCAGGGTGCCGTAGATTGCAGGTCTACGCAGGCGATGCGGGGGGTGGCGTTCCCGCTCACTCCGCAGTCTGCTCATGGGCAGATCGGCGCGAATGGTCGCTGACTGGTCCCGGGAAGCCCGCGCCAGGAAGCGCCCGCGCGCGTCCGCCAGGTAGCTGCTGCCTGCGAACTCGGTGACGCGTGTGCCCTGGGGACCCCGGAGGGTCTCTCGCCCTACACGGTTGCAGGCCCCGACCCAGCAGCCGTTCTGGGAGGCGACGGCCAGGGGCTCGGCCTCCCACAGGTTCCTCGGCCGATCGGCGGTGACCGCCGCAGGGAAGAAGATCAGCTCGGCCCCCTGCAGGCCCAGACATCGCGCCGCTTCGGGCAGGTGCAGGTCGTGGCCCAGCGCAACCCCTACGCGGCCTGCCGCGGTGTCCAGCGCCGCCATCTCTCCATGGCCCGGCGCGATGTGGGCGCGCTCGCCCTCCGGCACGTGTTGGCGACGAACCACCGACAGCAGGGTGCCGTCGGCGTCGATCACCGCTGCGCTCGAGTGAAGTGGCCCCGCCACGCTGCGCTCGAGGAAGGGGAAGACCACCACACAGCGGTGCAGTCCCGCCGTGCGGGTCACCCGCGCCAGCTCTGGACCGCTGGGGGACCAGGCCTGCTCGAGCCAGCGGGAGTCGGGACCGCCCAGGAACCAGGGCAGGCAGCACAGCTCCGGGAAGCAGAGCAGCTGCACGCCGACCCGTACGGCCTGCTCGATGGTGTCGAGGTGGGACGCCAGGGCCTGGGCGACCAGCTCGGATGGCTCACCTTCGCCCACGGGGGAGGCGGTCTGGACCAGTCCGGCTCGGAGGATGGAGAGCATGGGTGAGCTGGGGGCTTTGGGTCAGGTGGTGGGCGTGAACTCGGCCCAGAGCTGATCGAAGGCCTCGACGTATGCCCTGACGAGCTGGGGATCATGGGTGACCAGGAAGTTCTCCCGGTTCTCGCGGGCTCCGGAGCGGGTCCAGTTGTAGGAGCCGTTCAGTAGGGTGATGCCGTCGATCACAGCGAACTTGTGGTGCATCCAGGATGGGGAGTGGTCTGTGCGTAGCGGGATGCCCGCGCGCTGGAGGCGCCAGACGTCGGAGCCCGGGTCGCCCGCCTTGTCGTCGTCGGTGATGATGCGCACCCGCACCCCGCGCTGGTGGGCGGCCGTCAGCGTGGCGGTGATGCGGTCGTCGGTGATGGTGAAGATGGCTGCGTCGATGCTGGTTCGTGCGGCCTCGAGCTGGGAGGCCAGCAACCGGGCCAGGGGATCCCCGGGGCCGAACCAGGCTCTGCCGGGCTGCTCATCGCCAAGGGGCTGGTGGCCCCGCAGGGCCCCCAGGCAGTCCTCGAGCCAGCGCAACACCTGCCGATCGCGTGGATCGTGCAGGGCCTGATCGGCAGCGTCGAACATGGCGGCCTGGATCACCAGGCGCTCGCGCTCGTCGATGGGGCGGTCTGCCAGCGCGGCTTGCAGGCCCCTGCGCTCGCTGCGGCTGAGCCGCCGGTCGTCGAGGGTGGCTCTCAGGTGCTCGATGAGCTCTCGGGTGTCCACGGCCTACTCCAGCCAGCGCAGGCTGGCGGGCTCGCGCTCGCAGACCTTGCGGTAGCGCACCGCGGGCCAGCCCACCCCCATGGTCATGAAGCAGCGGTGGTCGCGGGGGATGCCGAGCCACTTCTTCAGAGGGCGGCTGTTCTCCACCGCCTGCTGCACGAAGCCGTTGAAGCAGCAGCCCAGGCCCAGGCTGTGAGCCATCAGCGAGGCGCTGAACAGCGCGGCGTCGCAGTTGAAGGAGGAGCAGGAGTCCCAGGTCTCGGCGTGTACCAGCACCAGGGCTGGGGCGTCGTAGAGCAGGCGGTCGTCGCCCTGCTCCATGCGGCGGTGGGCTTCCTGGACCGTGGGCAGGTACTCCTCGAGCTGGGCTTTCTGGCGGGCGCCTGCGACCACGCGGACCCCGAGCCGACCCACTGGGTTGTTCACCAGGTTGAACAGGCGCTGGTAGAAGCGCACACACTGCTGCTGCAGCTCTCGCACCTTGTCGCGTTCCCCCAGCACGAGCCAGTGCACGTTCTGGCTGTTGGTTCCAGTGGGCGTGTAGCGTGCGACGTCCACGACCCGTTCGAGCAGCTCTCGAGGCACCGGGTCGGGCTTGTAGGAGCGTATCGAGCGCCGCTCCCGGAGCAGCAACTCCAACTGCTCGGGGGGGACCGCAGGGGCCTTGGCGGGCACGGGGGCCTCAGCGGGCAGGGGCATTGGGGCGTGGATGGCGTCGAAAGCGCAGACGGCCTCGCAGTGGCCGCAGCCATTGCACCAGTCTGGGCGCTCGATCCGGGCCTTGCCCTTCTTGGCCCCGTCGGCGGGTGGGTCCAACTCCAGGACCATGCTGGCGCAGACCTTCATGCAGACACCGCAGCCCGTGCAGGCGTCCAGTTCGAGCTTGGGTGGGCCGAGATCGGGCATGCTCACCTCCGAGCGCACCCGATCCCCTAGCCGACTGGGCCGGTGCTGGCTCCTAGGCCTCGTCGCCTTCGGGGGCCTCGCGCTTCACCCGGGCGTACTCGCCGGCCATGATGTCGAGGTAGTTGCCGTTCTCGACCCACTGCAGCAGGTGCATCACGCGCCAGACCGCAAAGGGGTGGGTGCGGTCCATGGTGATCATGAGCAGCAGCGTGTTGTCCAACCAGGAGCTCATCTCCTTGCGCTCGAGCTCACGGGCCTGCTCGATAAAGGGGCCGATCTTCAGCGTGGTGCGCTTGGTGATGCCAGGGCGGGCACCGCCGGCCATCTTGAGCTGCACGTTCAGGGCCACGCTCAGATCGCGACAGCCCAGCAGGCCGGCGCGGTCGGCGGTGAGCTCGGCGCAGCGAGACCACTTGAGCAGGGCCAGCTGGATGGGCAGCGACAGCGCGTTGATGATGGCGCTGGACATGCGGCCCAGGACCAGCAGCAGGTTGGCCATGAGCTTGTAGACCACGTGGTCGGCGTGCAGGTGGCCGAACTCGTGGGCGATCACCGCGATCACCTCGTCGTCGTCCATCTGGTCCAGCAGGGCCGAGTAGATGGAGATCAGCGGTTCCTCGGCGCCCAGAGTCATGGCGTTCATGTAGGGCGACTCGTCCAGGTACAGCGCTGGACTGTAGGGGATGTCCAGGCGCCGACGGGCGACGTCCATCATGGCGGTGAGCTCGGGGAACTGTTCGTCGTTGCAGCGGATGGTGGCCGACAGGGCCTGCAGGTGCAGCAGCCGCTCGGGGAGGTTGGCCACGAACCAGCGGGTGGCCTGGGGGAAGCCGGGCACGGCCTTCATGGCGTTGAGGTACTTGCGGTCCAGGCTGTGCTCGTAGGCGCTCGAGGCGATGGCGGTGAGGGGCTCGTCCTTGGGGATGAAGAGCTTGCCGCTGCAGCTGCCACAGCGGCAGGCGTCGGGATCGAACACCGCGGTGGGGACGTCGACTCGGTTCTTGGTGCCGCAGTGACGGCAGCGGACGACCTTGGAGGGGTGCTTGTCGGGATCGGGCCAGAGCATGGCCGCGAGGTCGCGTTGGGACTCGTTCATGGCTACTCCTCGGCGTCCAGGATGGTCTGGATGAGCGCGGCCTTTTTGCCGCGAGCGGGGATGCCCAGGCTCTTGGCCAGGGCGCGGATCTGGTTGTAGGACTTGGCCTCGAGCTCGGCCTTGCGATCGACCTCCGGCTCCTCGACCGGTGCGGGCTCCTCCGCCGGTGCGGGCTCCTCGGGGGGGGCCTCGTCCTCGACCACCACGCTCTGGACGATCTCTTCTTCGACCTCGGGCTCGGCGTCCGGCGCGGGGGCGTGCTCGGCGTCGACAATGTCGGAAGCGGGCTGCTCGTGCTCACCTTCGGTGCGGCGTAGGCGCAGCTCCTCGACCATCTGGCGACCTGTGCGGGTGGTGAGGGCTTTGTTCATGCCTGCGCCCACGGCCACGCCCACGAAGGGCAGCAGGCGGGCGACGCCCTTGGCGGCCTGGCGCACCGCGATGCGGGCGAAGACCTGGGCGATCAGCTTTGGTACCTGCCGTGGGGCGTAGTTCCAGATGGCCTGGGTCTCGGCCTTCATCACGTCGTTGACGAAGCTCTCGCCGGTGGACTCGTCGTGGGTGAGGACGGAAGCGAGCAGGAAGGCCAGCTCGCGCTCGCGCTCCTCGCGGATGTCGAAGCCGTAGTTCCAGCACAGCGCCAGGGACATCTCGACCTCGTACTTGAGCACGAAGGCCACATCGAGGAGGGTACCCCCCGTCAGGGCGATGAGGGAGCCTGCGCCGGGGAAGATGGCGGGCAGGGCGGTTGCTCCGCCGCTGATGGCCGAGGCGGTGGAGTAGTGGGACACCAGCTTGTCGGCCACGAGCTCGCGTAGGTCGTCGTCGTCGATCCCGGGCTGGCTGGACCGCAGGTGCTCGGCGTGGCGATCCACCACGGCGATGATGTTCTCGGTGTCGTCGATGATGCGCTCGACAGCAGAGAGGAGCTTGCGGCCGTGCTCGTGGTCTTCGACTTCCTTCATGGTGCCTCCTGGAGGATTGGACAGCGGGTGGGTGCGCGCTTCGCGCTGCCGCCCAGCGTGGGGGGTAGGTGGCCGGGGGGGAGTGTAATGCACCCCGGGTCCCGGAACTTACACACGGAGTCGGGAGACGCCGACCCTCGAGCCCTCGGACAGCTTCCCTGGAACGGTGGTTCCTAGGTCTGCAGCTGTTCGTGAGCCCACTCGATGGCGTGGCGGGTGGAGCGGTAGACTCGGCCCTCGGTGGGGAACAGGCTCTGCTCGCCCAGGTGGTCGATCACGCCGGATCGGCGCAGGGTACCCTCGGTGCCCTTGGGCACCCCCGAGAACACGATCTGACCGCCGTTGGACTTCATGGCCTGGACCAGACGCTCGATGCCTTCGCAGATGGTGGTGTCGAGGTTGCGGGCGTTGCGCAGGCGCAGGATGAGGAAGCGCACGTCGCCGGTGGTGAGGTGCCGGAGCTGGGCCTCGAACTTGTCCACCGCTGCGAAGAACAGCTCACCGCGCACATCCAGGGCCACCACCTGTTCGCCGGGCTGTAGACCGTCCCAGTCGCTCTCGTGCAATTCCCCGTCGTCCCCCAGCTCGAGGCGGTGCAGCTCGAAGCGCTCGGCCCGGCGGGCCACGATGCCCAGGGAGACCGCGATGCCCACCAGCAGCGCCTGCTCGAGATGGGAGAGCAGCAGCACCAGCCCGAAGGTGACCAGCAGCCCCCAGCGGTCGGCCCGCGTGGTCACCCACGCCGTCTTGATCTTGTGGGGGTCGACCAGGATGATAGCCACGTGCAGTAGGCTGCCGGCCAGGGCTGCGATGGGGATCTTGTTGGCCAGGGGCGCGAAGGCGAGCAGCAGCACGGCTACCAGGACGCCACACATCACGCCGGCCAGGCGCGTGGTGGCGCCCGCTTCGTAGTTGACGGCCGAGCGTGTGAAGGAGCCGGAGGAGGTCAGCCCGCCGAACAGGCCGGTACCCACGTTCGCCACGCCTTCACCGACCAGCTGCTGGTTGGGATCGAAGTCCTGGCCGGAGCGGTCTGCAAGGGTACGGGCGATGGCGATGGCCTCGATGCTGCCCAGCACAGCGATGCCTGCGGCCGGGCCCAGCAGCCGCTGAGGGGCCACGGACATGAAGTCGGGGATGTGCAGTGCGGGCAGTGAGCGGGTGATCTCCTGGATGTCCGAGACGATCTTGACCTTGGCTTCGCCCATGCCCGGGCCGGACAGTCCCAGCAGCTCACAGGCCACCGTGGCCGCGGCGATGCCGATCAACGTGGCCGGCAGGCGACGCCCGGAGCGCTTCTCGTGCCAGCGGATGCTGCGGATGGTGGCGAAGGTGCCCAGGGCCAGGCCCAGGGCCACCAGGTTGGTCTCCCCGATGTTCAGCACTGTGCCCATGATCTTGGTGACGCAGGTGGACTGCAGGGTGATGTCGCCGATGACGATGGGAGGTGGCTTGCTGGGGAAGCCGAACATGGCCGGCAGCTGCCCGGCCACGATGTAGACGCCTGCACCGGCGGTGAAGCCGTGGAGCACGGGCATGGACACGAAGCGGGTGATGGAGCCCAGCTTGAGCGCCCCGACCGCGATCTGGATGGCGCCGGTGATCACCGTGATGGCCAGCATCACCGCCACCGGATCGGAGCCCCCGGCCAGCAGGCCCAGGTTGGCGGCCAGCATGACCGAGATGGCGTTGGTGGGACCGTCGATGAGGAAGTTCGAGGAGCCGAAGGCGGCTCCGAGCACGCAGGCCACGATTGCGGCGTACAGCCCGTGCACGGGGGGCACGCCCGCCACCAGGGCGTAGGCCATGGACTGGGGGATGGCGAACAGGGCGACCGTGAGTGCGGCGACGAGATCACCCCGCAGCTGACCGCGGTGGTAGCTGCGGAGGGTCTGGACGATTGGGATCCTGTTCAGGAGGCCCTTTCGGGCCGGCGCACTCGCCATGAACGGGGGGCTCCGGTGTGGGACGTGCCCTCGTAACCCACCGCACTATGGCTCGATGACCGTGCCCTCGTCGATGACGGCGTCCTTGGGGATCACCACGATCCCGTCGCGCACGTACCAGCGCCCCTGGGCGTCCTCACCGTCGGGCTGACCGGCGTGGGACGCGATGCGGACCTTGCTGCCGATGCGGGCGTTCTTGTCGATGATCGCGCGCTCGATGTGGGTGTCGTGGCCGATGCCCAGGTGGGGACGCTTCAGAGCGTGGTTCTCCTGGCGCTCCTGCTGGTGCTCGTACCAGTCGGCCCCCAGCATCACAACACCCTCGAGGGTGCTGCCCGATCGCACCATGCTGCGCTGTCCGATGACGCAGTCGTGGAAGGTGGCTTCGTTGAGCCGGCAGCCGTCGCCGATCAGCGCGTTGTCGATGCTGCAGCCGTCGATCTGTGAGCCGGGCAGGAAGCGAGCGCGGGTGTAGATGGGTGCGCGGCGATCGTAGAAGCCGAACGGGCGTTCCTTGCGGGTGAGCCGCAGGTTGGCCTCGTAGAAGCTCGAGATGGTGCCGATGTCTTCCCAGTAGCCACCGAAGCGCCAGGCGTGGACGTGCACACGCTGGATGGCCGCGGGGATGATGTGCTTGCCGAAGTCGGTGCCGTCCACACTGTCCAGCAGCTGCTCCAGGGCCTGGCGGCGGAAGATGTAGATGCCCATGGAACCCAGGTGCGGCTGGTCCTGGCCGGGATTCGACTCGAGCTCGTCCAGCAGAGCCGGGTCCTGCGGCTTCTCGGCGAAGCGGACGATGTGGTCCTCGGTGTCGGTCTGCAGCACGCCGAAGCGGGTGGCGTCGCTGCGGCTGATGGGCAGCACGCCGATGGTGACGTCGGCGCCGGTGTCGATGTGCACGTCGAAGAACTCACGGTAGTCGGTGCGGTAGAGGTGGTCGCCCGCCAGGATGATGACGTGGTCGGGGAGCCGTGACTGGATGCGATGCAGCTGTCGGCGCACGGCGTCGGCGGTGCCCTGGTACCAGTCCTCGCTGCTCAGGGTCTGCTCGGCCGGCAGCAGCTCCACGAAGCCCTTGGAGAAGATGTCGAACTTGTAGGTGTCGTTGACGTGCCGGGCCAGAGAGGTGGAGAGGAACTGGGTGAGTACGAAGACCCGGTTGATCCCGGAGTTGATGCAGTTCGAGATGGGGATGTCGATGAGCCGGTAGCGGCTGGCCAGGGGCACGACAGGCTTGGC
>CAZHIK010000375.1:0-8292 GCA_964532635.1 uncultured Enterobacterales bacterium | reverse complement strand
GTGGACAGGAAGTGACCGCTTGTGGAGGGCTCGAGGGCCGTATTATTCCTCGGGCGCCGCCTTTCGGCTGGGCACGCCGTAGGGCCAGCGCTCCTGGTGGCGCCGCTGCAGTTCCTCGAGGCGAGGATCTCCGCGGTGTCGGGTCAGCCCCACCTCCAGCACAGCCTGGGCGAGGGCCGGCTGGTCGGACTCGATGCGTTGCTCCACCTCGCGAGCCAGCTGGTCGGGATCGGCGATCAGGGTCTCCGCCAGGCTGGAGGGGGCACCATGGCTGAGGCCGTGGGCCATGGCCACGGCCCGCCGGATGGCGGTGGCTTGGGCTGCGAGCTTGTCGAGCTCGGCCCGCTTGGTCCGGGGTGTGAGCCGAGGGGCATCGACCACCAGGGACTCCGCGACATCGGCGAAGTGGGGGTCGCCCTTGCGGAAGCAGAGCACCAAGGCCGTGCGTGCGGCCTCGAGCCGGGTGTCGTGGTCTTTGGGCTGCTGACCGAGTTGGCCCAGGAGCTCTCCGAGCCTGTCGCGACTGGGTTCCACCATCACCTCGCTCGTGTATATGCTCGCGCTGGCGGACGGGGTTAGCTCGTGGCCTCTGCACACCGGCCTCCCAGGAGGCCGCAGGGCGCCGAGGAACACCCATGGAACCTACTCGATCCGAAGACGCCTCGCACGTCAGGGCCCGCGCGGCGGATGTCACCCTCGAGCAGGCCGCCGCCCGGGTGGCCTGGCTGGTCCCTGAGCTGCAGCGCCACAACCGGCTCTACCACGAGCTGGCCGCTCCCGAGATCGACGATCGGAGCTACGACCTGCTGCTGCTCGAGCTGCGGCTGCTCGAAGAGCGCTTCCCGGCGCTGCAGCGTCCCGACAGCCCGACCCGTCGGGTGGGTGGAAAGCCGGTGGAGGGGCTGGAGCCGTTTGCCCACGAGGTCCCCATGCTGTCGCTGGCCAACGCGTTCGACGAGCAGGATCTGCGCGACTTCGAGCGCAAGGTGGACGACCGGGGTAGCCTTCGCGGCGGGCTCTTCTACCTGCTCGGTCGGACTGGGGTGGAGCATCCCGAGGTGCTACCCTACGTGGTGGAGCCAAAGCTCGATGGCCTGGCCCTCGAGCTGGTCTACCAGCAGGGGCGCCTGGTGGCGGCGGGCACGCGCGGAGACGGCTCCGTGGGCGAAGAGGTCACCCATACCATCCGCACGGTGCGCAACCTGCCGCTGAAGCTGCGTCCGCCCTTCCCTGACCGGCTGAGCGTGCGCGGCGAGGTGCTCTACCCCCTAGAGGGCTTCTTGCACATGAACGCCAAGCGCGAGGCGCGTGGAGACAAGCCCTTCGAAAATCCCCGCAACGCGGCGGCGGGTACCGTGCGGCAGCTCGATCCGTCGGTGGCGGCGGATCGACCGCTGGCGTTCTTCGCCCACTCCCTCGGCTGGGTCGATGGAGCCGAGGGCCCTCGCAGCGAGTCCGAGGCGCTGGCTGCCTTCGACGCCTGGGGCTTCGAGACCACCGGCCTCGAGCGCAGTGTGCTCGGCATCGACGCGGTCCTCGACGCCATCGGTGAGCTGGGCGAGCGCCGCAGCGGCCTGCCCTTCGAGATCGACGGCGCTGTCGTGAAGCTCGACGACATCGCTCTGCAGGGCAGGGTCGAGGCCACCTCCCATCACCCGCGCTGGGCCATCGCGTTCAAGTACCCGGCCGAGCGGGTGCGCACGGTGCTCGACGAGGTGGGCTGGTCCGTGGGGCGCAGCGGCGTCATCACCCCGGTGGCCCACCTGGCTCCCGTCAAGGTCGGAGGCGTCACGGTCTCCCGGGCCACCCTCCACAACCAGTCCTTCATCGAAGACCTGGGCTTGAGGATCGGGGCCACCGTGGAGATCTACCGGGCCGGCGATGTCATTCCCAAGGTCGAGGGTGTGGTGGATGACGGCCTGCTCGCCATGCGGGCGCCCGTGGCTCCACCCACCGCCTGCCCGGCGTGCGGTGCCCCCGTGCGCTGGGAGGAGACCGAAGACAAGCGAGCCGATCGTACGGTCAGGGTTCTGTTCTGTACCAACCGCGTCAGCTGTCCCGCCCAGCTGAAGCGAGCCATCGAGCACTTCGCAGGTCGCACGGCCATGGACATCGAGGGCCTGGGCTCCAAGCTGGTGGACCAGCTGGTCTCTGCGGGCCACGTCGACCGGCTGTCGGACCTGTACCGGCTGGAGCACGCCACCCTGGCGAGCCTCGAGCGCATGGGCGACAAGTCGGCGGCCAACCTGCTCGCCGCACTCGACAGCAGCAAGGGTCGGCCTCTGGCGCGGGTGCTGTTCGGTCTGGGCATCCCCCAGGTAGGGGAGTCCACCGCGCGGGATCTGGCACAGCACTTCCTCACCCTCGAAGCCCTGGCCACCGCCGACGCAGAGGCCCTCGAGGCCGTGCCCGAGGTTGGGCCCAAGGTGGCCGCTTCGGTGCGGGAGTACTTCGATTCGTCCGAGCTGGTGGAGGAGATCCGGCTGTTGAGAGAGCTGGGCGTCGAGTTTCCGGCGCTGGAGGCACCCGCCGAGACCCCTGCAGAGGACGAGCCTGGTGTCGTCTCCGGCAAGACCTTCGTGCTCACGGGCACACTCCCTACCATGAAGCGCTCCCAGGCCAAGGCACTGATCCTGGCGGCCGGTGGCAAGGTCACCGGCTCGGTGTCCAAGCGGACCGACTTTCTCGTGGCCGGCGCGGATGCGGGCTCGAAGCTCACCAAGGCGCAGGAGCTCGAGGTCACTGTCATCGACGAGGGGGCGCTGATGGCCATGCTGGGTGATAAGGACGAAGCATGACCCGCACCCTGCCCCCGCTCCTCGTCGTCCTGCTCGCCACGTCCTGCGTGCGCGATCGCAGCCTCATCGAGCCCGTGGCCCAGGCCCGAGCCGAGCTGGTGGCCGAGACCGCCCAGCCGGCAGCCCACGCTGCGGTGGGTATGACCGCCCTGGGCGCCGCCCTGTGCGGCTACAGCCTCGAAGACTGGCAGGGTATGGGCACCTCGGCGCCTCAGCTGCCCTCGGACCTGGTCGCCTGGTTCTCGGTGGATCCCAGCGGCGTGATGCACGCCTACCCAGCGCGGGGTCAGTACGAGATCACCTGGAGCGACGGCAGCTTCTTCGGCCAGGACGTCTCCCTGAAGGTCACGGTGGGGACCCCGATGTCGGCCTTCACCGTCTACCTGTCGGAGCCCGGAGACGCCGGGCAGGATGACACCGGGCCCAGCGAGACCGGGATCGGCCAGTCCGAAGGCGAGATCCTGGCCAGCGCCGTGCTGTCCAGCTCGGGCTGTGGAGATGGCGATCACCTGGTCTCGGGCAACCTGTCCTTCCCCGTCAGCGGTGACTACAGCTGGGATGTCACGGTCCAAGGGGCCGAGGACGAAGACGGCATGGCCTTCGAAGAAGACGCCCTCTACCCCTCCCGGGGCAGCATGAGCTGGAGCGGCATCGCCGAGTTCGGCCGGGCCACCTTGGTCACCGACGACGCCTCCACCATCGCAGATCTCGCGTGGCCCGCCACGGCCAGCGGACGTGGCTGGGAGTCCACGGTGGACCTGAGCCTGGCGGCGGACGACTAGATCGGGATCAGAAAGCGGCGCCCAGCCACAGGCCGCCGCCCATGCCCCGCTCGAAGCGCCCCTCGACGCCCATGACCATGCGGCTGGACTGGGTGGCCCAGGGCAGCCCCAGGGGACCCGAGCGCAGCTCGATGCCCACCACCCCCAGGAAGGGGTAGCTGCGGCGCAGGGTGACCTCGACGTCGAGATCGTGCAGCGTGGTGTAGTGGCGGTGGAGGGGATGGAAGGCCGGACCGCCGTACAGGGCGAAGCTGTCGTCGTCGGGGGCCCATGCCACCAGCGCGGCCACCTGGAGCCGGCTGGACGCTGTACGCCCGAGCAGCTCGCCGCTGCTGCTGCCCACCTCGCGGGTGGCGCTGTACTCGAACTGGGCCACACCAGCCAGGTAGATGTCGGGGCCGACAGTCACCGCCGCCTCGAGCCCTCCCCAGTAGCTGGCGCCCACGCCCGCGAAGGTGGCTTCGTCGATGGTCTCGCGCATCCACGAGCCCCCGCCGGCGAGCCCCAGCCCGGGGAACAAGGACAGCTCGGCCCGTCCTCCCAGCTGGGAGGGACGCCACACGGCTTGGCAGGAGTCGCCCGTGCAGCCGTCGGCGGTGAAGACCATGGCCCTCACGTCGGCGGAGGCACCCAGGGCCAGGCGGCCGGCGCTGGGTCGGGACACCGGATTGCCGATCATGGCTGCGCCCGCTGTGGTGGGGAGCAGGACCAGGATCAGGAGGCTGGTGAGGCGAAGAGGATGCATGAGGCGGCCAGTGGGCCCCCTATCACGCTGGCGGCGGCGAGATGCACAAGCGGCAGCCCCTGAGGAAGGAGCTGCCGATTGCGAAGGAGACGCGCTGGACTAGCGGTCGGTACCGGTGCTGCCGATCTTACCCGTGTCGAGGATGGACTTGACGTCCTCGGCGAGGGCCTGCACGCCCTGCTGGAAGGTCGGGATGAAGATGTAGGCGGCGGCGACGATGGCGATCACGATGACCGAGATGAGCAGCATGTACTCGACGGTGCTCTGGCCAGTCTCCTCGCGGACGAAACGGCTGATGGCGTTCATGATTGGGTCTCCTTCGAGAGTGGGGGAGGGGGTGGGAGTGTCAAGGGACGCCTTCGGTATGAGCAAGCCCCGTGCCAACGTCTTCGAGAAAACTCGACTTCGGACCTAAGCCGGTTTTCGACAGGTGGGGGAAAGCCGCGCAGGGGCGCTGAGGTCCCCTGGCCCCCCCCAATGCCCCCAGAATGTCCCAAGCTCTCGCTGGCTCTGGGACAAAGCTGTCGCGCAGTAGTGGGGGTGGGGCCCCAGGGACCGGTCGGCGGCGTGCCCGGGTTAGGAGCGGGCAGGAGGTTCGAGATGAACGCCTGCTCGTACACCGCCTCGCGCGCTCCGCTCTGGCTGCTTCTCCCGTTCCTGGCGGGGCTGCCCGGTCCAGCCGTGGCGGGCGACCCCATCACCCTCGATCTGGTGGCCAAGGGCCAGGAGGGTTCGTCCCACCCGGTGCTGGTGCTCACGGGCCACATGCCCATCGACCAGTTCTCGGTGCAGCTCACCTGCGGAGGCACCAAGGCCAGCCACAGCGGCACCATGGGAAGCGGCGACCGGGTGGAGATCCCCCTCGAGATCCCCGTGGGTCGTGCCACCTGCAGCGGTACACTCAGCGCCACCTTCTCCGAGGGCGAGGGCGAGATGCCGCTGTCCTTCGAGATCCGCCAGCTCCCGCCCATGGAGATCACGGTCCCGCGAGACAAGCTCGACCTCGAGGGGCGCAGCCTCAGGCTTACGGCCGACCGGGCCGTCGAGCAGGTGGAGGTGGAGGTCTACGGAGAGACCGGCGAGATGCTGGGGCACGGCACAGCGCCCGTCGGCGGCGAGCCGGCGGGCAGCGAGCTGGCTGTGGACTGGAACGCGTCCGCCGGGGACGTGCTCCGCATCCACGTCAAGGTGCTGGACATGGATGGCTTCTGGGCGGGCGTGGACCTGTTCCCCTGGTCCTACAACATCCCCCACGAAGATGTGGTCTTCGAGACCGCGAAGTGGGAGATCCTGCCCACCGAAGAGCCCAAGCTGCAGGATGCCCTTCGGCAGGCTCAGGAAGTGATCCAGCGCTTCTCGGCTACCCAGATCGAGATGAACCTCTACGTGGGCGGCTACACCGACACCGTGGGTGATGCGGGCGGAAACCAGGTGCTCAGCCAGCACCGGGCCGAGGCCATCGCGTCCTGGTTCCGGGACGCCGGCTGGGACCGACCCATCTACTTCCAGGGCTTCGGCGAGTCTGCCCTGGCCGTCTCCACGCCGGACGAGACCGACGAGCAGGCCAATCGCCGGTCCAACTACGTCATCGCGGCGGAGGCACCGCCTCCGTCGTCCGAGTTTCCGCGCAGCGCGTGGAAGCGGCTGTAGGCGCTAGTCCGCCAAGACGGCCTTGCCGTCGACGACTTCGTAGGCGCGTCCGGCGAGCTTCTTGCCCAGCTTCTTGGTCTTGCCGTCGATGGTGACGGAGCCGTCGGGCATGGCGTAGCCGGGGAGGGTGCCGCGACGCCAGCGCTGGTAGTGGGGGGAGCAGAAGCCCTTGGAGCGGTGCTTGTTGGTGCAGCCTGGGACCTTGCAGCCTTCGGGGCTGGACGGAGGCTCGGGGGCCACCGGCGCGGCCGGCTCGGGCTCGGGGGCGGGGGCCTCGGCGTGGGAGTGGGCCGCGTTCTCGAGGGCGGCCATGGCCGCGTTGGCGTCGGCGAGCTGCTGGTCGGCCTTGGCCAGCGCATCGCGCAGCTGGGCGACGTCGGCTTCGGCGCTGCCGAGCTTGGCCTGGAGCTCATCGGCCCGACCCTCGAGCTCGCGCAGGCTGCGGCGCAGGGTGTCGACCTCGGCGGCGGAGGCCAGGTCGTGGTCGCGGATGAGATCGTTGACCAGCGTGCGAACGGAGCTCTCGAGGATACGGCCAGCGGGACGTGAGACGACGCTGGAGAGAAGGTCGGTGAGGGCCACGGGAGCTCCTGTCAGGCGAGGATGAAAGAGGGAAGTGGGCGGGATGTGTCGGTTCTATAACACGAGCCTCGACACAGCCCAGGCGAACACGAGGGGGGCCACGACGGTGAGGAACCAGGCGGTCTTGGGGGTGGCTTCGAGCTCGGACAGCTCCAGCCGGTTGAAGAGCACCTCGCCGTCGATCTCCCGCACCAGGGCTTTGGGTGTGGCCTCGTGCCAGCGGTTGTCGCGAAGCAGGGCCAGCGCGGTGTCGTTGTGGCTCCCGAAGGTGCCCAGCCCCAGGCCGGTGGCGAAGAGACACACCAACACATCGGTGATGCGTGTGAATCCCACGGGCAGGCCCGCCAGGGCGGCGCCGAGGGCGAGGGCGCCGCAGAGGAACAGCGCGACGCCGAACCAACGAAGGCGAGCGTGGAGCGCGGCACGGCGGATGGGTTGGTCGGCAGCTGCGGTCATTTCTGGTTGACGTCCTGGATGAGCAAGCCGTTGAGCAGGATGTCCATGCCTGCAGTGGTGAGCCGCGCGACATCGGGGCGCATGCCGGCGGCGGCTTGGCCCGAGATGCCGTCGATGAGCGCCTTGAGGAGGGTGGACAACGCTTCTGCGTCCACGGGGCGGAAGATGCCTTCGTCCGATCCTTGGGCGATGATGGCGGCGAGGCCCTGGACGTATTGGTCGTGGATAGCGTGGACGTTGTCGCGGATGGCCTCGTCGCGGATGGCCATCTCGGTCATGAGCAGGAAGAAGCGCGGCGGGTCTTCGAGGCCGGAGAAGTAGTCGAGGTATTGCCGAGCCATGATCATGAGCTTCTGGCTGGCCGGGATGGGGGCGGCCTGTGCCTGGAGCAGGAAGGTGCTGGTGCGGGAGTACTCCTGCTGCGCCAGCGCCTCGAAGATGGCCTTCTTGGATGGGAAGTAGAAGTAGACCGCGCCCTTGGAGAGGCCAGCCTTGCGGGCGATGTCTTCGACCCGGGCTGCGAGGAAGCCCCGCTCCACGAAGAGCGCGCGGGCGGCATCGAGGATCTGAGAGCGCCGCTCGGCTTCGGACTGGTGCTTTGTCATGTCTACCCCTTAGCCGGCTCGAAACGGTGCGACGAGGCGATGCAGCTCACGGCTGGGGGCCTTTGGGACCGGGGGGCTCGGGAGGGCTGGGCTCGGGGCTCTCCGGCGGGTTCTCCAGATCGGGCTCCGGCAGGTCGGGGGAGTGCTCAGGCTCCTTGTCCGCCTCGATCACCTCGAGGGCGTCCAGGATCTCCTGCGCGTCCATGGGATCACTGGTGGGCATCAGGCGCCAGGTGGCGGCGAGCATGACGGTGTGGGTGGTTGCGGGGCGGGTGTCCACGGTGTCGTTGCCGCGCTCGATCTCCCAGCGCAGCTCGACGCCCACGGGCACGCCCCGGCCCGCACCGGTGGCGCCCAAGATGCCAGCGATGCGCAGCTGAGCCTGGTGATCGCCGAAGGCGTCCACCCAGGTGAGCAGCCGCGTCTGGGCGTAGCCCACGTCGTCGAGGCAGATGCCGGCGACCCACCCCGCCTCGGCCGTGATCTTGCCCGTGTTGATGAGCTGGGTGTCGTTGCCTCGCCAGCCTTCCCACCACGACAGCTTGGTGCCGATGCCGATGGTGGGCCCGAACAGCAGGCTGCGGTGGCTGACACGTGTCAGGGTGCCCAGGTTGGCCATCAGGTGGTGGGTCATGGACCACTCGAGCCAGCGACCGGTGGTGTAGTCGGAGCCG
>CAZHIK010000374.1:0-8366 GCA_964532635.1 uncultured Enterobacterales bacterium | reverse complement strand
CTGGTTGCAGAGATCACCAGGTATCTGCTCGAAACCGGCAAGCACGTGCCTCGGGACCTGATGGAGCAGGCCGTCCAGCAGGCCGTGGCCGCGGCTCAGCAGCAAGCTCAGGCCGAGCTGCGTCGGCTTCGCAAGGAGCTGGCCGAGCGGCCCGCCGCGGGCGCGACCCCCGGCGAGGCCCCCGTGGTCACCAGCGTGCGTCCCGGGGAGCGCGGCTTCGTGATCCCCGATGTCTCCAGTCTCGATCCGGTCGCCGAGGGTGGCTTGGGAGATCGCTCCCTGCGTGACGCCATGGTCCAGCTGGCGCTGCACAAGTCCACAGGCCTGATGGTGGTCTTCAGCGACGACGGTGTGCGCCGCTTCGGCTTCTGGGAGCGCGGCGGCCCGGTGGGCTTTCGCGTGGATCCCATCGATCAGCGCGCGGTGCTCGGCGTGCTGCTGTACCGTGCGGGCAAGGTCGACAAGGCCCAGCTCAAGCAGAGCCTGCTCATCATGGAAGAGCAGAACATCCGCCAGGGCGAGGCTCTGATCCAGCTGGGTGCCCTCAACTTCCCGCAGCTGGTCATGGCACTTCAGAAGCAGGTCGAGCTGCACCTGCAGAAGATCATGCGCATCGAGCAGGGTGTGTGGGCCTTCTTCCGGCTCGACAGCCTGCCAGAGCGCTTCATCACCCCGCCGCTGAACGTGCCGTCCATCCTGTTCCGTGCGCTGCTCAACTACAGCCGTCAGCTGTCCATGGAGCAGATCGCCGAGTCCCACCGCCCCAGGATGGACCGCTACGTCTACTTCGCCGAGGGCGTGGCCGACGTGGCCGCCGAGATCAACTTCAAGGCCTCTGAGAGGACCTTCCTGGAGATCATGGCGAGCAACTCCTGGCGCCTGCGGGAGCTGTTCTCCGTGTCGAACCTCAGCCGCACCGACACCTCGGCTGTGGTCTGGGCCCTCAGCGAGATGGGCTTCCTGGACTTCCGCACGGAAGAGACCGCCGAGCGCTACATCGGCCGCGTCAGCCACCTCATCGCCCAGAAGACCAGGCAGCTCACCAAGGGCAGCCCGTTCGACATCCTCGAGGTTCACTGGATCAGCCTGCAGCCCGAGATCGACACTGCCCTCAAGCGCATCCACGCGGAGTTCTCCGGTCGCGACTACTCCAAGCTACCTCCCGAACTCTCCGCCAAGGTCGCCACCATCCTCGAGCGGGTGGACCACGCCCACAAGACCCTCAGCGATGAGCGCCAGCGCCGGACCCTGCGCCAGGAGCTCATCGAGAAGGACATGATCCAGGCCTCGGCCGAGATCCTGGCCAAGAAGGGCGAGATGGCCATTCTCAAGGGCGACGCCCGCGCCGCCCAGGACTGCTGGGGCAAGGCCGTCGAGCTGCTGCCCAACAACGGCGCGTTCCGCGACGGACTCAACCGAGCCCGCGGCCTCTGATCCAACCTCCGCTGGAGCCCCCATGACCCGCCCCATCGCCTTTGCTGCCCTCGCCATCTCACTCATTGCCTGCAGTGCCCACCCCGACGCCGCCATGGCCCCCGACGCCGCCGGCGGTGTCGTCGCTGCCGTGGACCAGGCGCTGGAGCAGAACGCCGAGCCCACGGAGGAGCCCGTGGTCCCCGAGGTCGACGAAGCCGAGCCCGACGAGGTCGGGCCCGACGGCGAGCCTCCCGAGCTGCCCGTCGACGGCCCCACCCCGCAGATGCTCTACGACCAGTGCCGCGACCGACTCGAGGGCCCCGAGGTCGACGGGGAGTGCAGCGCAGACGCTGACTGCGACCGCGCGGGATGCTCTGGTGAGGTCTGCGTGCCGGTGTCCAAGAAGGCCGAGATCATGACCACCTGCGAGATCCTGCCTTGCTTCGCCGCCAAGGATGTCTGCGGTTGCCACGAGGGCCGCTGCACCTGGACCCTGAAGGAAGAGATCGAGCCGATGGTCCCCCGGATCCCCATCAAGATCGAGTAGGGCTCCAGCCGCTGTCGTACACCCCGTCGCGGGCGGTCCAGCTCGTGGGGGGATGCAGTGGGATCTCCGGTAGTGGGGTCGGGAAGAAGGTCTCGAGCTCTCCGGAGCTGGACTGGACCAGGGCGTCCCCCAGGCGCAGGGAGACCTGGGCGAACTTGGTGTTGTAGCAGTACTGCTCACCGCCCCTCGGCTGGTTGTAGCGAAGGCCCACCATGTCCCTCGGACCGCAGTGCATCACGAGGTGGGTGTGGGCTCGCCGGATGTGCCAGGAGCAGGACTCGATGTGACCGTGGTGCAGCCACTGCCACGGCCGGGTGAGCTCGCGATCCCCCTCCGGCGCGCGCACGCACAGAGAACTCAGGGGCGGAGAAGGCCGGCTGCCCAGCTTGATCCGCGCGGTGAAGCCGTCCACCACGCGCTCCACACCGTCGTTCCACTGGTTGCAGTTGCCGTAGGCGTAGCTGTGGGCGTGCTCGGTGCCCCAGTTGTGGCCCCGCAGGCCGATCCAGTCGGCCACCTCGACGTTCACGCCGTCGATCACCAGTTCGCCGTCGAAGCGCAGCCCTGGAGCGGGGGTGAGGATCTTCTTCTTGGGAAATCCCATGGTGTACAGCCGGCCCCAGCCCAGGTGGCGCAGGGGAGGCTGGCTCCCCGAGAGGATCATGCTCCAGCGAATCCCCCCCAGCTCACCTTCGGCCAGCACCGGGGTCATGCGCGCAGCACCGGCGTCGATGCGGGGGCCGTCCCCGAGATCGAGCCGCTCCCAGGGAACGTCCGTGCGGCAGACTCGGGGGCGGCGACCGCGCTCGAACCAGACGAACCACAGCTCGGCGCACGCCTCGCCGTTCAGCGGCCGAAAGAGCGTGTGCTTGATCCAGAAGGCACGCTGGCCGTCGGGGCTGTTGGCCTTGAGGTAGTGGCTCTCGTAGATGCCAGGTTGTTCCAGGGCAACGACGGTTTCATATGGCCATGGCATCGCGCGCTCCGAGGTTGAGTTCACCGTAGCACGGCGAGTTGGGGATAGTAGTCGACCGTTCGCGCCATGGAGGACTCATGGACTGGATCGACTCCCTCAACGGCGACGGCTTCCGGGCCTGGCTCACCGAACTCACCGCTGCGTATCGGATCTCGGAGCGCAAGCTCGATCCCTTCGCGACCTCGGCGAGGCGGCCCTCGAAGTGGGTCGGACCCCTCGAGGGCGCTCGACACACCCCCCTGGTAGGTCAGTCCCGCACCGACCTTCGGGCCGCCGGCATGGTGGACGACGCTGGCAACCTCACCGATCTCGCCGAGCGAGTGTTGGCCAAGTGGAACGACTACGGGCTGCATCCCACCACCCCCACAGCCAAGGACAAGGACCTGGACGTCGCCCGGGCGTTGATCCTGGTGCGTGAGGGGGTCGGCTCCAAGCCCTACGACGACTTCATCGAGTTCTGGCGGGAGGTCCGCAAGGCCATCGCGGTGGACACCCTGCTGCAGAGCCCCGAGTTGCTGATGTTGGTGGGCTACCTCGATCAGGAACAGGCCGGCTTCAATCCCTGGAAGCTCATCCGCACCCAGGACAGCCTCGTGGCTGTGGAACCGGACTGGGCGGTGCTCGGGCAGAAGCTCGAGGGCCGCACCGATGTCTCGCGGCGAGGTCGGAACCGGATCGCCTTCTGCCAGGCCCTCGAGCTGTCCCTGCTCACAGCCCCCGAGGGCCGGGCGGCCGTCGCCCGCTGGGGCTTGTCGGCCGACGCCGTCGCCGCCCTCGAGCCGCTGTTGAAGGAGGCCCCCACCACCGCCCACTCCGACGAGCTGGAGAAGCTGGTGCTGGACCGGCACAACGTGATCTTCTACGGCCCGCCGGGCACGGGCAAGACCTGGGCGGCCTTGGCGGTGGCGCGGCGTTGGCGGCACCAGCACGGCCCCAACAGCGTCTTCCCCGTGACCTTCCACCCCTCCTACAGCTACGAGGACTTCGTCCAGGGATTCAGGCCCGATCCCGAGCAGCCCGGGCAGTTCCGCCTGCAGGACGGCGTGTTGCTCCACGCCGCCAAGGCTGCCGAGAAGGGGCCCGTGCTGCTGTTCATCGACGAGATCAACCGTGGGGACACCGCCCGGATCTTCGGCGAGCTGATCACGTACATCGAGCCCGACAAGCGCAGCGCGCCCTTCCGCCTGGCCCAGTCGCCGGGCGAGACCCGCACGCTGTCGCCCCAGCTGTACCTGCTGGGCACCATGAACACGGCAGATCGCAGCGTGAGCCTGCTGGACACGGCCATGCGCCGCCGCTTCGCCTTCGTGGGTTTCCCGCCCGACGGGGGCGTGTTCGCCAGCAATCCCGGCTGGGCGGAGACGGTGGCCGGGGTCTCGCTGGCCACGCTGCTGGGCGCGCTGAACCAGCGCCTCGAGAGGGTGGGCGTGGACGCCGACCGCGCCATCGGCCACGCCCTGTTGGCCGTGGATGCAGGCTCCGGAGACGGGGCCCGGGCGCTGTACGACCGCTTCCGCTTCGACATCCATCCCCTGGTGCTCGAGTACTGCGCCCTGGACCGCAAGGGTGCTGGAGCCGTGCTGGGCAAGCTGGTGGACGCCCGGGGTGAGCTGCTCCCGTACGACGAACAGTCCTTCTCGGACGCGCTGGCGGACCTGACGTGAGGGAGCTGCTCCTCGATGAGACGCTGGTCCGTACGGGGCTGCTCCATGGCCCCTGGGTGGACGAGCTGAACATCGCGGAGAGCGCCCTGGTCGACGGCGAGGTCTGGGTACGGCGCAACCGCGAGCACTGGGTGGGCCGCTGCCGGATTCCGGGCTCCGACCTGGTGCTCACGGCCGCCCCCGACTTCGACCCTGCGTTGTTCGCCGACTTCTTCTTGTACTCCCGCACCGGACTCCGGCGTCGTGCAGCGCGGGCACCCGCGGGCACTCGCGCAGGGGACCACTTCGCACACTTCGTGGCCGAGCTGTTCGTCGAGGTGGTGGAGCACGACGTGGCGGCTCGGATCGCGCGGCGCTACCGGCCACAGGTGGAGCGCAGCCAGGTGCTGCGCGGTCGTCCCCTGTGGGACTTCGGCCGGCCCATCGCTGGCTGGGTTGACTGCAGGGTGCACTGGTTGAACGTGGACAACCGCCTGAACCGGCTGGTGCTGGCCGGGCTGCGGGTGGCCCATCGGTTGGTGCGCTCGTCCAGGTCCAGCGCGCTGCTCCACCTCTTCCGATCGCTGTGCTCGGAGAGCTGGCCCACGGCCTCGGACTTCGATCTCGCCGGCCGACAGATCAACGCGCTCACGCGCCACTACGAGCTGGCCCTCGAGCTGTCCCGGGCCCTGGTCCTGCGGCTGGACCCCGAGCTGTTCGAGAGCGGTGGAAGCCGCATGGTGGGCTTCGAGCTGTACGTCCCCGGGCTGTTCGAGTCGTTCCTGTACCACCTTGTGAAGGAGGCCTTCCCGGCGCTGGATGTCGTCGAGCAGTCGTCGGACTCGAAGGCCCTGGTCGACCTGCGAGGGAAGACCTACCGCAGGATCCGTCCCGACGTGGAGGTGTCGGCGGGGGGCCTGCCCCTGGCGGTGCTCGATGCCAAGTACAAGCCCAGGTACATGCGAGGGACCAAGGCCAGCACGGGGGACCTGTACCAGCTCTTCTTCTACCAGGCGCGGCTGCAGCACCGCGCCGGTCTCGACACGCCGCCGATGGCGGCCATCGTCGCGCCATCCTTCGGTACCGCGCCGCCGCCCTTCCGCCAGCGGGTGGTGCGCCGCAGCGCCCAGGACGCCAGTGCGGTGGTGAACGTGCTCGATCTACCCCTGCCGGCGGTGTTGGCGCGGCTCGACCGAGGGGCGCTCGAGGCGCTGCAGGCGGCCCCGGAGCTGTTGCGCTTGCTGCAGCTGGTTCAGGCCCGAGCCGAGCTGACCGCAGCGACGAAGAGGAACTCGTCGATCTCACGGGCGGTGTGACCGCCGTAGGACTGGTAGTTGGTGCGGCTGATAGGCCGCAAGCGGAAGCCCGGCTCGAAGCGAGCGCCCGAGAAGAAGTCCTCGAGCAGGCCCCGGCCCACGCCGTTGGGGTCCTGCTCGAAGTCGTTCCAGTGGTTGCGGCCGTTGAAGTAGGACAGCACCACCCAGCGGGGGGCGGCGCGATCGATGAGGGTGCCCATGTCGTCCAGGAAGCGGCGCTTGCTGCAGAAGGTGGACTTGAAGTCGTCTCGCATGTTTTGACCGCGCACGTACTGGATGCCCTCGAACCAGGCCGCCAGCTGCGCGTCGTCCAGCTGGCCGTAGCGGCACAGCAGGTTGGGCATGAAGTAGTAGGCGGTGTACTGCCGGAAGTTGTAGGGCGGGTCGAGGTAGAGCACGTCCAGCGGCGGGCAGTCCAGCGCGTACTGCAGGGAGTCGCCCAGGCCGACGTGGTGGGTGCCGCCGCAGAGCACGGCATCCATGGGTGGGGGCTCGAAGCGCAGGGGCTTGCAGGAGCGCGGATCGTACTTGTCGCGGGGGAAGTCGTGGTAGGTGCCCTGGGTGTTGGAGACCTTCTCGACCGCGCGAATCAGGGCGCAGGACAGCAGCTGGTAGAGGGTGGGATCGATGGCGGATCTGCGCCACCAGTGGCGGATCCAGTTGGCCGCGGCGTCGATGCGGTGGCCGTTGTCGGCGCTGAAGAACCGCCGCCGGCCCGTGGAGCCGCGGGAGCTGGTGAAGGCCGAGTGCGCGCCGGCTTCGGTGTAGGTGTCGAAGAAGTGATGGTGCTGGGCGTTGGCGGGCAGGGTCTGCTGGGTGGAGCCTTCGAGGAACGCGAGCAGGTCGAGCAGGCGGGCGTAGCGGGCGGCCAGAGCCGGTTGAGCCAGGAAGCGGAAGCCGGGCTGGCCCCGCAGCCTGTCCAGCTGGACGCGCTGGTCGAGGACCGGGACCAGGCCCTGTGGGACTCCTGGGATGGTGTTGTTGACCAGGAAGGCCTGGCCGATAGCATGGGAGAAGGCCTGGACGTCGTTGGCCACCACGTCGCAGCCGGCTTCTTTGAGGGCCAGGGAGACCGCCAGCGTGCCCGAGAACAGGTCGCCCACCCGAGGGCGATCCTCGAAGGGGGCGCAGCGATCCACCTCCTCGAGGATCTCCCGGAGCAGGGCGGTCTTGTTGCCCAGATAGCGGCTCAGCACGGGCGCACCCGGCAGTGGAGCAGGAACTCGGGATCCCGGCGCTGGGAGACGGCGTGGTCGGTGCGGTTGAACTGGCGGTAGTCGTGGTCGAGCTCGTGGAGGGTGAGGGGGCCGAAGCCCTCGAGCAGCTGGACCAGCCAGGGCAGGGTGACCATGCGCTCGTTGCCGGTGTTGCCCCGGGCGCCGCTGTAGCTGAGCAGCAGCTGGGCACCGCGGGCCGCGCAGAGCTGCACCAGCCGGCGGAAGGCGGCGGGAGCGGTGCTCTTGCGGCAGAAGTCGGAGGCGAAGCGGCCGGTGGGGTACAGGCCGGCGGTGATGGAGCCGCGGTGGAGCTGGAGGGTGGGCGGGCGGTAGGCGTGGATCACTTCGGGCACGTGGTAGAAGCGTGAGTATTGCTGGGCGGTGTAGGGCGGGTCGGCGTAGACCAGATCCACAGCGGGCGCAGCCGGCAGCTCTTCCACGAGGGCGCAGACGGCGCTGTGGCCATGGTCGGCCCGGGACGAGCGCGCGGCCAGGGCCAGGACCGCTTGGCGAAACACGGTGTCGAGGTCGATGGCGCGATCGCTGAGGGCGCGGCGGGCGTGGAAGCCGAGGTCCTTGTCGCGGGAGAGCTTGTGGGGCTGTGCGAAGTGCTTGCCCGCGCTGTAGGCGCAGGCGGACATGGCCGAGCACAGGGCGGTCTGAGCGACGTCGCGTTCCCAGCCGACGAGGTGCTCGAGGGCTTGGCGGAGGGCGTCGACGCGCAGGGCTTGCCACACCCCGAAGTAGGTGCCGGCGTAGTGGCTGGCCGCCAGCGCCCGGCGGGGATCCGGGGCGCCCGAGCCCCGCCACACCTGGGGGACCGAGCGGGAGATCTCGAGCAGCGCGGGGCCGTCGCCGCGAGCCACGGCATCGCGCTCGCGCTGGACCCAGGTGTCCATGCCCCGCAGGGGGGTGGGGGACGCGAGGATCGACAGGACGGCGTCGGCGCCCTGGTCGGTGCGCCCTACACCCAGGGCCGCTCGGCCGGCCGAGGCGGAGAACTCGAAGGCGTCGGAGGCGTGGACCTGCATCCCCAGGTCGGCCAGTCGCTGAGCGACCACGGTGGAGCCGCAGAAGGGATCGAGCACGCGCGCCCCCGGGCCCACCAGCTCGAGGGCCTTGGCTCCGATGGCATCCAGGGAGCGCAGCTTGCTGCCGAGGTATTGCAGGGGCCTGAAGACCTGGGAGGTCTCCGGTGGGCTCGGGGTGGCTGGGGAGGGACGGGGCACGTGCGCTCGCGCAGGGCAGGGG
>CAZHIK010000373.1:0-8381 GCA_964532635.1 uncultured Enterobacterales bacterium | reverse complement strand
GTGATGGGCGACGAGATCGGAAGAGCGGCGCGCTTCGCAAGAGTGTAGAGCCCGGAGGTCGACGTACCATTCAAAAACGTCCTGGTGCCCTTCGGCGGCGCCATGGAGCACACCACCGCCACCAGCTTCGGGGAGAACCTCATCTGGCACGGCGACTACGCCATGATCGTCAACGCCCACGAGCTGGGTCACCAGTGGTGGGGCGACTACGTCACCTGTGCCGAGTGGGAGGAGATCTGGCTCAACGAGGGCTTCGCATCCTACACCGAAGCCCTGTGGCTCGAGTACGAATGGGGCGAGGAGTGGCTGGCGTACTACGTCTGGGAGGACCAGCGGGCCAGCTACCTGTCCTGGAAGGACTACGAGGGTGAGTTCTCCCTGTACGACCCGGACTACATGTGGGGCGGCACCGTCTACGACAAGGGCAGCTTCGTGGTGCACATGCTGCGCTTCGTGATGGGCGACGACGCCTTCTTCGAGGGTCTGCGCCTCTACGCGGACAACCACGCCCACGACGCGGCCACCACCGAGGATCTCCGCGCGGCGATGGAGTCCATCCACGGCGTGGATCTGAGCTGGTTCTTCGACCAGTGGGTGTACCGCGCTGGAGATCCCTCCTACCGCATCGGGCTGACCAACACCGAGCTGGAGGATGGCAGCTGGCAGGTCGATGTCCACGTGGAGCAGACAGCTGGCGACACCTGGTCCATGCCCGTGGAGTGGCTGCTGGTCATGGACGACGGCAGCACGGTCTACGATCTGCAGTGGGTCGAGGGCGAGTACAGCGCTCACTCGAGCTGTCACGATCAGCCCGCCCACACCATCGACTTCAGCCCCGACGCCCACCTGCTGTACGACCTGCTCGAGCACGACATGGACGGCTACGAGCCCGCCGAGATCGTCTGCGGAGAACCCGGGCCGGCGGACACCGGCGACAGCGAAGCGCCTCCGGAGGACACCGGTCCCGGCGACAGTGAGGGAGGGATAGACCCACCCGACGGGTTGTGTGGCTGCGCGGCCCCGGCGAGCGCCGGACCGCTGTTGTTCATCATCACGTTCCTCGGAGCCCTGCCATGGCTGACCCGTCGCCGGCGCTGAGCCGCACCTGGAAGTCGGGCCTGCTGCTGCTGGTCACCGCGGTGGCCTTGGCCTGGTTCTGGCACACCCCGCTGCTGTACCCCTTCCGCATCCTGGTGGTGTTGTTCCACGAGCTGGGCCACGCGCTCACAGCCGTGGCCACCGGCGGTGAGGTGCTCGAGATCGGGCTGGGGGCCAACGAGGGCGGGCACTGTGTCACCCGGGGTGGCTGGCGCTTCTTCATCCTCAACGGCGGCTACCTCGGCTCACTCGTTGCGGGCCTGATCATCCTGGCCCTGTCCCGAGGGCGGCGGGCATCACGGGGGCTGGTGACCACCCTGGGATTCCTCGTGCTGGGGGTGACCCTGGTGTTGGTGCGCCCGATCATCGGGTTCGGATTTGGCTACGGCTTGCTCACGGGGTTCGCCTTGGTGGCGCTTGGGATCAAGGCACCGACCTCGGTCAACTGGTGGTTCCTGCGCCTGGTGGGAGTGTTCTCGGTGCTCTATGCCCTGCTGGACGTGCGCGACGACGTGTTCCGCAACGCCGAGTACGTGGGCAGCAGCGATGCGACCATGCTGGCAGAGCTGACCCACATCCCGGCGTTTGTGTGGGGTGGGGGATGGATCCTGGCGGGCATCGCGCTGCTGGTGGTGTTTCGGAAGCGGTTGGTCTGATCTTGCGCCCGTCGGGCCCTCGGTTAGGTTCGCTGGGTTCGCGGGCATAGCTCAGCTGGTAGAGCACGAGCTTCCCAAGCTCGGGGTCGCGGGTTCGAGTCCCGTTGCCCGCTCCATGAAAGCCCCCTCGCTGAAAGGCGTGGGGGCGTTTTTTGGTCCCAGCCACGTCGACCCTGCTGCTCCGGGCTTCGGTTCCGGACAGCGACATAGAGCGCGCCGATCACGTCGAGGGCTGACGCAGGACGAAGGTGGGCGCTTGCGTTCGAGTCCCGTTGCCCGCTCCATGAAAGCCCCGCGCCTTCGGGCGCGGGGCTGTCCATTTCGCGGGCTTGCGCTCTACGCCTACTCCTCCAACCTCACCGCCACGAACATCGGCATGCTACCGCGCTTGATGGTCAGCAGGACGACTTCTTCGGCCTTGGCCAAGGCGCGCTCGACGTCCGCGATGCTGTCGACGTCGGCGCCGGCGACCTGCAGGACGATGTCGCCTTCCCGAAGCTTGTCCTCCGCCGGCCCGCCCTTCTTGACGCTGGTGACGACCAGCTGGTTGGCGGCGTCGCGGGGTGCTCCCCAGACGTCGGCGCCGCGGGCCAGATCGATGCCCAGGCGGGACAGGCCCTCCGGCTTCTCGATGCCCTGGTCCTCGTCGGGGCCGTCGCTGCCGTAGTTGCCCTGATCCAGTGAGTCGCGGCTGGGTCGCTCGCCAAGGGTGACTGGGATTGTCTTGGTCTTGCCGTTGCGCATCACGCTCAAGGCGACCTCCTCACCCGGCCGGTGGCTGCCCACCGCATGCAGGAGGTCGTTGCTGTCTCCGATGGTCTCGCCGTTGAGCGTCATGATCAGATCGCCGGCCCTCAAGCCTGCGCTCTCCGCCGGAGTGTCCTGGTGCACCATGGCCACCAGGGCACCGGTGGGTTCTTCGATCCCGAGGGCCGCTGCCAGATCGGCGTCCACCGGCTGCATGGAGATCCCCAGCCAGCCCCGAGCTACCCGGCCGTGCTCCTTGAGGTCGTCGATGAGCTCCTTGACCATGTCGATGGGCACGGAGAACGCGATGCCCTGACCGAAGCGGCTGACCGCTGTGTTGATGCCCACCACCTCGCCACTGGTGTTCAGCAGCGGGCCGCCGGATTTGCCGGGGTTGATGCTCGCATCGGTCTGGATGAAGTCGTCGTAGGTCGTGGCCCCGAGGACGCGTCCTTTCGCTGAGACGATGCCGGCCGTGACGGTGTGGGTGTAGTCCAGGGGGTTTCCGATGGCGACCACCCAGTCGCCTACCCTCAACCCATCGGAGGAGCCCAGGCTCAGGGCGGGCAGTGGCGCCTTGGGCTCCACCTTGATGAGGGCCACGTCGATCTCGGGATCCGTACCAACCAGCTCTGCCACCAGCTCGCTGCCGTCGGCCATGGCCACCCGCAGCTCGCTCGCATCCTCAACCACGTGGTTGTTGGTCAGGATGTAGCCGTCTTCAGAGATGACGAAACCGCTGCCGGAGCCCTGGCGCTCGAACTCTTCGGGCATCTGTTCCTGGCCCGGGCCGAAGAAGAAGGGGAAGCCCGGGATGCCCATGTGCTGCTCGGAGAGGGAGACGGTCTGCTTGACGTACACGCTGACCACGGCGGGAGAGGCGGCCTCCACGAGGGGGGCGAAGCTCATGGGGGCCATGGGCAGCGGAGCGCCGGCACCCGCCGGAGCGACGGGGGCCTCGAAGGAGGCCTGCTCCGGGTCTGCGGGCTGGGAGCATGGCTGGCCCGGGAGCAGGGCGAGGCTGACGGCGCCGAGGCCGACGACGGCGGTGATGGCGAGAGCTGTGCGGCGCATGTTCGGGGCCTCCAAGAGGGGGTGGTGGGCGGTGTTGTGCGTCGGTGGAGAAGGAACCGGCTGAAACCCGGACGGGGGACGAACATTCCTCGCCGGGTCATCGAACTCACCCACAGCGATAGTCCCGGCGTGGGCGGTGGCAAGTGGCTTTACTTCCTGTCGGTTTCGGGCCATGATGTGCGCGTCCTGTGCGCGGCCCTCGCCCCCCGTGCATCCCGGAGCCAACGTCATGCAGCGTACCCTCGCTTTCGCCCTGCCCATCGCACTCATCGCCACATCGGGGTGCCGCACCGAGTACATGGAAGACGCCGTAGACGACTACTGGCTCGAGCTGAGCATCGAGGCCACCGAGGCGGTCGCTGGCGAGCCGGTGGACTTCGAGGTGGTGCTCCACTCGGCACTTCAGGGTGAGCTCCCCGTCGAATACGTCCTCACCGACGCGGGCGAACCCGACATCTACCGCACCGACTCCCGCCTCTACCCCACGCTGGCAGGCATGCACGTCTTCACGGCCACAGCGGAGGTCGACGGTGAGGAGCTCACGGCCCAGGACGAGCTGACCGTGTGGCCGGGGCCGGCAACCCTGATCGATCTGGCCCTGTCCGATGTCTCCACGGTGGTAGGCGAAGCCGTGGACTTCACCGTGGGCCTCTGGGACTTCTACGGCAACGAACTCGACACCACGGACGTGGCCCTCGAGACCGAGAGCACCGAGCTGACCATCGGCACCGACCAGCTCTCGGCCACGCTGCCGGGCGTCTACGAGCTCACCGCGGTCTACGAGGAGCTGAGTGATCCCGAGTCCCTGGTGGTGGTGGCCGGTGGTGCCGCCAGCATCGAGCTCACCCTGAGCGACACCGAGCTCGAGCTCTTCGAGACCTCCTCGGCCACGGTCGTCGTGCGCGACGCCTACGGCAACGTCACCGAGGATCCCTGGCTGCTGCACGTCGAGGGTCACGACGGGGCCGACCCCACCGACGTGGTCATCAGCTACGACAACCTCACCTTCATGGACGAGGGCAAGTTCACAGTCTGGGCCGTCGCCTACACCGCCGAAGGCGACGTACTCGAAGACTCCGTGGGGCCGCTTCTGGTCGACACCAGTGGGCCGCTGCTCGAGATCGACGAGCCCACCCGTGGCGACTGGAACGAAGGCTACACCGACACCATCAGCGGCACCGTCAGCGACCGGTGGGCCGGGGTGGCCGGACTGCAGGTCAACGGCAACGACGTGCCCTGGAGCGCCCACGGCTCCTTCACCAGCGAGCTGGATCACGTCTTCGGTCTCAACCTGGTGGACACCTACGCCTGGGACACCGACGACAACGAGACCGAAGACCTGCGCACAGTCCTGTCCGGTTCCTTCCTGCCCTACGGCTCCGGCCTGGGCAACGGCCTGATGGTGCGGGTCAACGACAGCGGGTTCGACGTCATCGAGGGCCTGGGGGAAGACATGGTGGCCAGCACCGACCTCACCAGCCTCATCCCAAGCCCCGTGTGGTCCGACTCCTCCGAGAGCTGCATCGATCTGGGCTGGTTCGGTGAGTATTGCTTCACCTGGTACAGCATCGCCCTGTACATCACCAACCCCTCCATCAGCGGCACCGATCTCGAGCTCGACTCCAAGAGCGGCTACATCGACGCCCGGGCCACCATCTACGACGCGGTCCTGTACTGGTCGGCCAGCGGCGTGGTGGCGGAGATCGGCTACTCGGGCAGCGGTGACATCTCGGCCGACAGCATCACGGTCGACATGGACCTGACCCCCTACGTCTCTGGGGGGCAGCTGTACGTGAGCATCAGCAACGTCGACTGCGACACCTCGGGGTTCGACTTCGACTGGGACTCCTGGGTCTGGGACGTCATCGACTTCTTCGGCTTCGACATCGACAGCCTCATCGCCGGCTACATCGAGTCGGCCATCGAGGACGTCATCTCCGACGAGGTCCCCGCGATGCTCGAGGATGTGCTGGGCAGCCTCGAGCTCGCCACCGACCTGGACTTCGAGGGCAACGTCTACAGCTTCGACGCCCAGCCCTACAGCGTCAGCTGCGACGAGGACGGCCTCACCCTGGGCATGGCGAGCTACTTCATCACCAGCTCCTGGAGCAGCCCCTACACGCCGCTTGGCTCGCTGTACTACGGCTACTCCACCCCCACCTGGTCCACCTCCAGCGGCATGGGCATCGGAGTGTCCGAGGACTTCCTCAACCAGGCCATGCTCGCTCTTTGGGGCGGCGGGCTGATGGACATGAGCATGAACGGGGAGGAGATGGGGCTGTCTCTCGAGGATCTCGAGTTCATCTTCCCCGACATGACCGAGCTGAACATCGAGACCCAGGCGCTGTTGCCTCCGGTGGTCCTGCCGGGCACTGGCACCGCGCTGCTCGACCTGCAGCTGGGTGATCTCGAGCTGTCGCTGTACGGCGGCCCCGTGGCCGAGGAGAACCTCATGCTGCGGGCCTACGTCACCATCTTCGCGGGCATGGACGTGGACGTGGATTCCGATCTCACCCTGTCCATGGAGCTGTCGGACGTGATGGTGGCCTTCGACGTGGTGCACCCGGAAGCCCACACCCTGGGAGCCCAGGACACCGAAGACCTGCTCAACGCGCTGGTGCCGCTGTTCCTGCCGCTGCTCACCGACGCCTTGGGTGAGATTCCCATGCCCGAGATCGAAGGCTTCAGCCTCGACAACATCACCCTGGCCACCGGCGGCGCCGAGGACGGCTACCTGGTGCTGGGCGGCGACCTCAACCTGTAGGCGGACAGGTGCCGCTGCGGGCGGGGGTCAACCCCGCCCCTACATTCACCCTGATCAGTAGTCCAGCTCCAGCTGCACGCCGCCGGTCCAGAGGTGGCCGCCGACGGGGATGCTGGTGGTGCCCGCGTCGGAGACCTCGATGGGGTGGCCGGCGGTGGGCTGGCCGAGCCACTGTCGCTCGAAGCTGCCGCGGCCTAGCACGTGCATCTGGAACCAGGTGGACCAGCGGGCGACGTCGGCGATCTGGAAGGGATCACGGTGTTCCAGCTGGAAGCCACCGGCCACCACCAAGCGGCTGGCGTCGAGGATGGCTGTGTACTCGGACTGGCTGATCAGCGGTGTGGGCTCGATGCCGCCGCCGCCTCGCAGGCGGATCTGGAGATAGCGCGCGGGGTTGTCCACCTCGATGCGGGGCAGGTCGATGACGCCCCCGAAGCGCGGGGCCAGGGTGTCGCGCCACTCGAAGTGTGTGACGTTGCCTTCGTGGATGTTCGAGTCGTCGATGTCGAACAGGGGGCTGTCCAGGTGGGCGTAGACCACCTCGGTCACGTTGATCTGCATCTCGGACCAGCGCGTGTACCACAGCTCTCCGTAGAGAGACACCCACGGGAAGGGGGTGATGGACCCCCCCAGGGTCCACTGCTCGGGCACGTAGTGGTCGTACACCCCCAGCTCCACGAGCAGCATCACGGGCAGCACGATGTCGTCCAGGTTGCCGATCTCCTCCACGGAGATGTTGGCTTGGAGGTCGCCGGTGACCTCGACGGGTAGCCCAGTGGTGCCCCGCCAGGCTCCGGCCAGCTGCAGCCAGGACAGGAAGGGGATCAGCTGGCCCGGCTTCCAGTGGAACGAGATCATCGGAGCGAAGTCGGTGACGAGGTCGAGGCTCATGTCGTGGACATCGACGGTGATGTCGGTGACCAGCTCGCCCACGTCGTCTTGGCCTTCATCCGCGCCCACCACGGTGGCGTCGATGGTGGCGCTGATGTTGTAGCGGGCCCGCGGGATGATGCGCACCCCGCCTCCTACGCTCAGGCCCGGGATCTGTTCCCAGCCGAAGCCGACCGCCAGACCGTAGCGCTGCAGCCGACTGTCGTACATGAAGTAGCTGGGCAGCTCGGGCTCGAAGGTGGAGAGCTTGAGGATGCGGTCCTTGGGCCAGAACAGGGCCGCGCCGATGGCGAAGCGGCGCCCGATGCGACGGTGCAGCGCCGCGTGCATGCCGTCGCCGTTGGCGTAGTCGGGCTGCATGTCCAGGGGCTGGTCGTCCTCGTCGATGCGACCATCTCGGTTGGTGTCCCACCACAGCTCGGGGAAGGCCTCGAACTCGGAGCGAACCAGGCCGTAGCCAACCATGATGCCGTTTTCGCCGGGGAGGCGCACCAGCCCGGCCGGGTTCTGGAAGACGATGCCACCATCCTGTGGCAGAGCGATCCCACCACCACCGAAGGAACTCGCTCCGGCACCGGAGCCGAAGGTGTTCACGGCGCTGGCGTTGGCGGTGCCAGCGAGGACCAGGGTCGAGATGAGGGCGGCGAGCAAGGCGGCAGCCGGAGGCTTGGTGGCTACTTGTAGCTGCTGGAATCGGGGGTCTGCGCCAGCTCGCGCAGCCCGGCCTCGACGGTTGGGATGTCGGCGTCGGGCATGGCCTGGCGCAAGCAAGCCACACGGCCGGACATGTAGGCGGTGGCGATCCCGGAGCCCCTCCAGATGAGCTTCTTGGCGCCGGGCTTGGGCACAGCGTAGCCGTGGGCCAGGTACTTGTCGGAGAGCGCCCCGAACTTGGAGCGGGGGAACTTGTCAGGAGGGAAGTAGAAGAACTTGTCGAAGGTGCAGTCGGGGTGGCTGGCCACGCCCATGGCTTCGGGTAGATCGGCCGGATAGGCGCGGTCGCCCTTGGGGTGAGCGGCGGCGAGCACCACGGATCCGCTGTCGACCGCCAGCGCGCAGCAGTCGCGTAGCAGCAGCGCCTTGCCCATGTTGGGGGTGCCCAGCGACAGGTTGATCACGTGGGCGCCGACGCTGTTCGCGCACCAGTCGAT
>CAZHIK010000372.1:0-8384 GCA_964532635.1 uncultured Enterobacterales bacterium | reverse complement strand
CTCGAGGGAACCACCGTCAGCCTGCCAGGCCTCGAGCAGCGGTCCGTACTGATCACCGCGGTGGGTGGCCAACAGGGGCACGGCCATGTCCTGCAGCAGACCAGCGGTGAAGGCGATGGAGCGAGACGCGGGGTGGAGCAGGTCGGCCAGGGCCAGGGCCGTGGTGGCCCGGCGGGCGGCGGCCCGCCAGAACCGGCGGGGCCGGAAGCCCTGGGTACCCCGACGCGGCAGGGCGTCGGCCACCGCCACCGACAGCACCACGGACTCCAGCCGAGCGATGCCCAGCAGGCTCACGGCGTGGGACACGGAGTCCACCCGGCGTCTGAGTCCGAAGCCAGCGCAGTTGACGGTGCTGAGCACCTTGGTGCTCAGGCCCGGATCCCGCATCACGATGTCACCGACGCGTCCCAGGGACACGTCGTCTTGGCGCAGGGCACGGAGCACCTGCATCTGGATGGCCGGGAATGACGGCAGCTCGGCCCCGCCCAGTGAGGCGGTGAGCTCTATTCGCGGGTCGATCTTCTTGCGTCTGAACAGTCCGAACATGGTGCTCCCGGAATCCTAGTCAGCCCGGCGGGCCATCTTGTTGGCGAAGATGCTCAACAGGCCGCCGAGCATGACGTAACCCAGGATGACCTCGAGCATGGCCACCGCCTGGGCCGCCCCGGAGGCGGGCACCACGTCGCCGTAGCCGAGGGTCGTGAGGGTCACCACGCTGTAGTACAGCGGGGTGAGTGCGGTCTCGTGAGCGCCGACATCCAGATCCACGAAGGCGTAGATCACTGCGAACACCGCCGCGAGGCACACGGTCCACAGCCCCCAGCGCAGGAAGCTGCGGCCGCAGTCCGAGGTGGCCCACCAGACCTTGTAGACGAAGGCGTGCATGGCGCTCTCCGCACGGAACTCGGCCAGGAAGTTCTGGTCCAGCGCGTGCCTCCTCAACAGGTAGGCGCCGTTGAAGCACACATCGCGGAAGTCCACACCGACCCAGTCCGCGCTGGCGTAGCCGCCCACGTTGCGCAGCTGCGCACCTCGCAGGTCGGCGTCCCGAAGGACCGCGTCGTCGACCCGCGTGTCACCCAGGTCGACATTGCACATCACCGCTCGGGTGAGATCGGCACCCTCGAGCCGCGCCTCCCGAATCCGGGCTCCCTCGAGCTTCACGGCCCGCGCATCCACGCCCCGGAGATCGGCACCGGTCAGGGTCGCACCGCTCAAGTCGGCCTCGAACAGGCTGGCCCCGCTCAGATCGCAGCGCCCGAAGCCAACCTTGGGAGCCACCAGGCGCTCGAGCTTCGCATCCTTCATGCTGGCCCCCACCAATTCGGCACCCTCCAGGCGAGTCTCGAACAGGGTCGCCTCGTCCAGGCGCGCACGCATCAGCTGGGCATCGCGCAGGTCGGCACGCGACAGGTCGGCGCCGCGCAGATCGTAGCCGCACAGATCGAGCCCCCGGAGATCCGCGCCCACCAACCACGCGCCCGCCAGGGAGATGGGCGCAGGCGGGTCGTCGCCTCGCAACGCCTCGAGGTGGGCCTGAACGGCCTGCCTGTCCGGAGCCCGATGGGCCTGTGTGTCGCTCATGGTGTACCTCGCGGGACGATGGGGCAGCGGGGCGGCGGCCCCAGTGCGGTACGGTCATCCATGTCCAGCCTCTATCCTGGACTTGCGCCGAGTGGGCAGCAATATGACTGGAGGGGAGCTACAATCACCCGCGATGGCTCCGGAAGCCGGAGTCCCGACCCGAGGCGCCAAACCATGGCTCGCACGACCGACCGAAGCTGGCCCCACCCGGACACCCGGTTCCCACAACGTGCCATCCCACCGACGCTGGGCGCGATGCTGGGTCTCGGAGTCGCCGCGGCCTGCACACCCGAGGTGGTGGGGCTGGACACCAGCGAGCCCGACACCACCCTCCCCAACGACACATCCGATACGGGCGACACCAAGGATACGAGCGAGCCACCGGACACCGACACGACCCCCCAAACGTTCGACTGCTCCACCGTCCCGGACGAACCCGAGCCCGAGACCATCATCGCCGGTGCCGCTGGCTCGAAGGGCCTCGCCTTCGACGACCAGGGCCACATCGTGGGTACCGACGGCAACTCGCTGATCAAGGCCAGCTACGATGGGGACTGGAGCGTCTGGATCCCCGGCGTGAGTCAGGTGGAGGGCCTGGCCTACCTGTCAGGCGGCGACCTGATCTCCACCTACGGCTACGGCGCGGGAGAGGTGCGACGCTACTCCCCCGAAGGCGGGCAGACCACGGTGGTGGGCGGGTTGTCCAACTACTCGGTGGCCATCGCCCCCAACGACATGATCTACGCCGCCGGCTGGAACGGGGCCTTCGTCATCCACCCCGACACGGGCGAGTACACCGAGCTGTTCGCCGATGGCAAGCCCGGCTTCCCCGCGGGCGTCTCCCCCCGCACCCTCGCGTTCTCCAAGGACTACGATCAGCTGTTCATCGGCACCATCGACAACCAGGGCCGCATCTTCGTGGTGGACGTCGACGACGACTACTTGCCGGCGGGCCGGCCCCGCATCTTCGCGGGCGGCCTGGGCAACGGCTGGCACGACGGCCTGGACATCGACATCTGCGGCAACGTCTACGCCGTGGACTACAACTCCACCGCTCTGTATCGCGCCTCGGCCGACGGCCTCGCTGTCACCAAGCTGGTGGATTGGTCCGAGAGCCGCCGCGAGCTGGCCCACGGCCTGATCTTCGGCACAGGCTCGGACGGCTGGCGCATCGACGCGCTGTACCTGCCCGAGTCCGAAAACGGCAACCGGGTGAAGGAGATCGTGGTCGGGGTGCCAGGGCAGCGCTGGGAGGGCGAGGCGGTCAACGCGCCGATCGCACCCCGCTGAGCCACGGTCCCGAGACTTGCCCGCCTGCAGAGAGCTTCCGGAGGCTCACCCAGTCCCCGACCCCTCCACCACCTCGGCGCTCGAGCGTGGGATGCGCCCCCACAGTGTCACCGGCCCTATCCAGGGCAGCACGGGCTCGGGGTTGGCCCGCCGACCCAGCAGACAGGCCTCGGCAAGCTCCACCATCCGCGGCATCAACTGGTCCACCAGGGCCTGGCCCGCTCCGGCCGAAGCCAGGTGCGGTGTGCCCGAGTAGCCGGGGAACGGCCGCTGGCCGTACCAGCCCAGGCCCCGGGCGATGAAGTCCAGCTCGTCAGCGAGGTTCGACATCCCGAGACGACGAGCCCAGCGGGCACCCCGCACGGGCCCCGGCGCAGCTGCCACGATGGGACAGGGTACCACCTCCCGGTGTCTCTGCACGGTCTCGGGGGCCAACAGCAAAGACAGGCTGGTCTCGAGGAAGCCCGCGTGGACGTCGAAGGGCAGCCTGGGCACCAGCAGTGCCCGGTCCGCGCCAGGGGCGACGGTCTCCACCGCGGCTGACACACGCACGGCATCCACATGCATCAGCTCGCGGAGCAGCTGGTTCATGGGTGTGAAGACCCGCACTCCGTGGGCTTCGAGAAGCCGAGCCGCCCGATCGATGGCCAGGTTGTGGAGCGGGCTGCCGTGAAAGGTGGTGAGCACCACCCTCCGCACGCCCAAGGCCAGCAGCTCTGCGCAGAGCGCCTCCAGACGCCGGCGTACCTTCGCGTAGGGCACGATGATCGAGCCAGGCCCCTTGACCGGGTCCACGCCTATCCCCAGCTCCCCCGCCCACAGCCACGGCCAGTCGTGCCCCCGCTCCTGCAGGGCCGTCAACAACAGCTCCGCCAGACCACGGGCCAGCAGCTCGTCGTTGTGCACGCTCAAGTGGGGCCCATGGTACTCCACCGGATTGATCCCCACGACCACGGGCACGCCAGCTCGAACCAGCTCGGCAGCGCGGGGATGTTCGAAGGCCAGCAGACCGCTCACGGTGCCTCCAGGATGAACGGGGCGACACATCTCCCCGTGGTGGTGTCAGCGGCAGCGATCTGGGCCGGGGCGCCCTGGGCCACCACGCGCCCTCCTCCGGGACCGCCCTCGGGCCCCAGCTCGACGATGTGGTCGCAGCGGGCCAGCATCCCCGGGTCGTGCTCCACCATGACCACCGTGTGCCCGCGCTGGACCAAGGCATCCAGCACACCCAGCAGCCGACCGCGATCCTCCGGGTGAAGCCCAGTGCTCGGCTCGTCCAGCAGGAACAGCTGCGGTTCGCTCCCCTCTTCCATCAGCGCCAGCGCCACGCGCAGCCGCCGGCTCTCGCCGCCGCTCAGGGTCCCCGAGGGCTGGTCCAGCCTCAGGTAGTCCAGGCCGACATCGACCAGCCGCGTGAGCCGAGCGCCCAGCCTGGGCACCCTGGCGAACTGCTCGAGGGCCTGCCCCACGCTCATCGCCAACGCATCTGCGATGGATCGCCCCTCCACCTCCACGGCCAGCACCTCTGGTCGGTAGCGAGCGCTGCCACAGGCCTCACACGGGAGCCACGCGTCGGCCAACAGCTCCAGCGCGACGGTCTCCCTGCCCAGACCCTTGCAACAGGGGCAGCGCCCACGGGGGCTGGTGTAGCTGAACGCGGCTCGGCCGAGCCCGGCCTCGCGGGCCGCGGAGCTGCGGGCCCAGTGGGCAGCGAGCAGCGGAAGCAAGCCCGTGAAGCTGGCCGGGGTGCTGATGGGTGAGCGGCCGATGGGTCGAGGGTCGGCTACGACGACCCCAGCGAAGCCTTCTCCACCACGCACCGCGCGGCAGTGGACCGGTCGACCTCCCATGAGGCTCGGCGACAACACCTCGCTCACCAGCGTGGACTTTCCGCTGCCTGACACACCTGCGACCCCCACCAGGCCCTGCGTTGGAATCGAGACATCGAGCCCCTCGAGGTTGTGTCGAGACGCGCCCTCGATCTCCAGCCTGGGGCCGTCGAGCCGTCCGCCCAGGAGCCGGGGCAGGCTCCGCTCTCCCCTCAGCCAAGCCCCAGTGAGCGAGCCTGGCTCACGGCTCAGGCTGGCGGCCGAGCCCTGGGCTACCACGGCACCACCTGTACTCCCGGCCCCTGGGCCCAGCTCCACCACCCGGTCGGCCGCCCGGACCAGCTCCAGGTCATGCTCCACCACGACCACGGTGTTGCCGGCATCCGCCAGCCGTCGAAGCTGGCCGTGCAAGGCCGCCCGATCCCGAGGGTGCAAGCCCGTGCCCGGCTCGTCCAACACACACGTGAGCCCCACCAGATCCGCGCCCAACAGGCCCGCCAACTGGACCCGGCGCGCCTCGCCGCCGCTCAGGGTATCGCTGCGGCGGTCCAGGCTCAGGTAGCCCAGGCCCAGCCGCTGCAGGGTGCGTAAGCGCTCGCACACACCGCGCGCGACGTCGGCCCACGGCCGCCGCCCGACCCACAACTCGGCGTGACCCAGCAGTTGCTCCACCGGCATCGCACAGGCCTGCCCCAGGCGAAGGCCTCCCAGACCCAGCACCCTGGGCCAAGGCGCGAGCCGCTCGCCATGACACGTCGTACACGGCTGCTCGTGCATCAGGGGCTCGAGGTCCTTGCCGCGCTTGTCGGCGTGGGTGCGATCCCAGGCCTGCTCCACCAGAGCCAGCAGGCCCGGCCAGGGACCCTCGAAGGCGTGTTCACCGCTGCGCTTGCCCCGCTGGAAGTGCCATCGCACCGACCAGATCCGCTGCCCTGTGCCCACCAGGGCCAGCTGACGAGCTTCTTCGGACAGCTCGGACCACGGCCTATCGATCTCGACCCCCAGCTCCCGCGCGGCGGTGCCCAGCGTGGCCAGGTGCTGCCCCTGTGTCTCCCCCAGGTGGCGACCGATCCTGGAACCATCCATCGCTCCCTGCCACAGCCCTCGCCCTGGGTGGCTCACGAGCCGGGACGGATCGCAGGCGATGCGCTGCCCGAGTCCATCACAGGACGGGCATGCCCCCTGCTCTTTGTTGAAGGACAGGTGCCCGACCGTCAGCTGAGGAACCCGGACGCCGCAGCCGGCGCATGTGTCATCCGCACAGCTCACCTGGCAGTCCGGGCAGACCCTCGTGCCGAAGCGCGCCCACAGCAAGCGCAGCCATGGGAGCACGCCGGTCAGGCTCCCCACCACCGAGCGGGGCGAGCTCCCCACCGGGCGCTGGCCCACAGCCACAGAGGGCCCCAGGCCGTCCGCCGCCGCCAGACCTGGACGCGGCTGGCGCGCCAAGCGCCGGCGAGCCTCCCCCGGGAGCGTGGAGCCGAAGCGCCGCCACGCCTCGGCGTGCAGGGTGTCGAAGGCCAGCGACGACTTGCCACTGCCGGACACCCCGGTGATCACCGTGAGGGCGTCGTGGGGGATCTCGAGATCGAAGCCTCGCAGGTTGTGGGTGCTCACGGCCTCGAGCCGAATGGCTGACGGCCCCGCTTGGAGACGCTCTGCCGAGGGACCTCGCGGGTCAACCACCGAGCCACCAAGCACCTGGTCGGGCCGACCCTCTCCCACCAACCTGCCTCCCAGCTCTCCGCCGCCGGGTCCCAGCTCGATGAGATGATCGCAGGCCTCGAGCAGGCACCGCTCGTGATCCACCACCACCACCGTGTGCCCCCTATCCACCAGCCCCTGAAGCACCGACACCAGTCGTGACACATCCTCGGGATGAAGTCCGACGGTGGGCTCGTCCAGCACAAAGAGCACGGCACCGCGGGCCGGCCGCGCGAGCTGTGTCGCCAGCTTGACCCGGCGGGCCTCCCCCCCGCTGAGGGTGGTGGCCGGCTGCCCCAGGGGCAGGTAGCCGAGGCCCACGTCGTCGAGCGCGGCCAGGGTGCGCGCGATCTTCGGCTGGTCCCCCAGCAGCTCGAGGGCCTCGGCCACGCCCATCTCCAGCACATCGTGGACGCTGTGGCCCCGGTAGCGCACGGCCAGGGTGTCCGGGTCGAAGCGCGCTCCACCGCAAGCCTCACAGCTCACGTGCACATCCGCCAGGAAGTGCAGCCCCACCCGCAGGCTGCCGGCGCCCTCGCAGCGCTCGCAGCGTCCACCGCGGGTGTTGAAGGAGAAGCGTGTGGCCCCGAAGCCGCGCTGCCTGGCGAGGGGTTGCTGGGCGAACAGCTTTCGGATGGGGTCGAAGACCTTGGTGTAGGTGGCTGCGTTGCTGCGGGGGCTGCGACCGATGGGGCTGGCGTCCACCACCTCCACCCCCGCGAACTCCTCCGCCCCCTCGAGAGCGTCGTGACGCCCCGGGGCCTGACCCCGCCTTCCCAGCACCGCGGCCACCGCGCGGGCGAGGGTGCTCACAGCCAGGATGGTCTTTCCAGCACCAGAGACCCCGGCCACCCCCACCAGGCAGCCGGTGGGGATCGACACATCCAAGTCAGCGAGGTTGTGCTCCCTGGCACCCCGCAGCCGCAGCCAGCCGCCGGGCGCGCGGGCCCGGCAGGTCCCCCGAGGCTCGAGGCCGGGCCGCTCGGGCCTCCGAGCTGGGGGACCCTCGAACAGCTTGCGCCCACCAGCGCTCCCCGCACCCGGGCCGACCTCCACAAGCCAGTCCGCCGTCGCAACCAGGCTGGGGTCGTGCTCCACCAGCACGACAGTGTTGCCCTGGCGCCGCAGCCGCTCGAGTACTGCGCGCAGCCTGCGCAGCTCCCGTGGGTGCAGCCCCGCCGAGGGCTCATCGAGCACGTACAGCAAACGACCCAGCCCACCCGCCAGGCAGCCGGCCAGCTGAACCCGGCGCGCCTCGCCGCCGCTGAGGCTGTCCGTGGGTCGAGCCACCGCCAGGTGCCCCAGGCCCAGGTCGGCGAAGCTGTCGAGCCTTGGCAGCAGGGCTTCCAGCAGCGGCGCCGCTACCCGCTGGGAGCGATCGTCGAGCGACAGGCCCGCCAGGGCGCTGTGCAGCTGGCTCACGGACAGCGCGCTCCAAGCGTGCAGGTCCCGCCCCCCGAGGCTCACGGCCCGGGCGGCGGGGCGCAGCCGGCTGCCGCCACAGGCTTCGCATGGCACCGAGCGCACGAAGCGCAGCACGCCCGGGTTGCGCTTCTGAGCCAGGATCCCCTCGATGGTAGTGACGATGCCCTTGTAGTGGCCCTCTTCCCGGGGCCGGGCGGTGATGCCCGACCAGCGCATCCTCGACTCCAGGGGGTGCTTGCCAAAGGGCACCACGACCCGCTGGCTGCCACGGAACACCACCTCGCGCTGCTCGGCGGACAGATCCGCCCAGGGGGTGTCCACCGAGAACCCATGGGCGCGGCAGACGGTGTCGAGCACCTCCATCGTCACCTGGGTGTAGACGATGTAGGGCTTGGGGGTGGTGGGCACCAGCGCCCCGCTACGCAGGCTCCTGCTGGGATCGGCGACCAGCAGGTCGGGGTCCACCCAGTCCACGACGCCCAGCCCCCGGCAGCTGGCACAGGCCCCACCCGCGTTGAACGACAGCGAGCCCGCCAGCAAGGGTTCGGCCGA
>CAZHIK010000371.1:0-8396 GCA_964532635.1 uncultured Enterobacterales bacterium | reverse complement strand
CGGGCCGGGGGGTGTTCCTGCCTCGTTCCCGAGTGGACATCGTGGTCACAGAGTACGGCTCCGTGCACCTGAGGGGCCTGTCTCTGCGGGAGCGGGCCGTGGCCCTCGTCTCCGTGGCCCACCCCCGCTTTCGCCACGCCCTGATGGACCAGGCCAAGGCCCTGCGGATCGTAGCTCCCGACCAGGGCGTACAGCCGGAACACGGCTGCGTCTACCCGCACCACTTCGAGACCACTCGCAGCTTCGAGGGAGGCCTCGAGGTCTTCTTCCGGCCCATCAAGCCCAGCGACGCGCGCCGGATGCAGCAGCTGTTCCACGCCCTGTCCCCAGAGTCGGTGCGTATGCGCTGGCACGCCTCCCTCAACTCCCTGTCCCGCTCCACCCTCATGGAGATCACCAACATCGACTACTCCCGGGACATGGCCATCGTGGGCCTGGTGGGGCCCAGGGGCAACCGTCGCATCATCTGCGAGGGACGCTGCCTGTACGAGCCCTCGACCGGCATGGGGGAGTTCGACATCCTGGTGCACGACGACTACCAGGGCCGGGGCCTGGGCAGCTTCCTGGCCCAGTACCTGATGCGAGTGGCCTACGCCCGGGGTCTGCGGGGACTGCACGCCGAGGTGCTCCAGGACAACACCCCGATGCGGCGCATGCTGGACCGCGCCTGGCCCACGGCACGCATCCACTACGAGGGCGGGCTGCGCAGCTACACCGTGCGCTTCGATCCGGCCGACCAAGGCCACCCCAAGGACGCCATCCTGATCCACTCCCCCCAGTTCGCCGACTTCTCCCTCGGGGAAGGCCACCCCTTCCGGCCCGACCGCGCCGGCAAGCTGTACGACCTTCTGAAGCACCAGGAGTGGCTCTCGGAGCCCTGGATGCGGGTGGAGATGCCCGAGCCACTACCGCCGGAGGCCCTGCGGGGCTCTGTGGATCCGCAGTTCCTGGCCGCCGTCGAGCGCGCTTCGAGCGGCCAGATCGATGCCGATCTGCTGGACCAGGGCCTGGGCACCGAAGAGTGCCCCGTCTTCCCGGGTCTGGCCGACTACGTGCGCCTGTACTGTGCCGCGACCATGACCGGCGTGCGGCTGATCATCGAGCAGGGCGCGAACGTGGTCTTCAATCCCCTGGGGGGTATGCACCACTCCAGCCGCCGCCACGCCGAGGGCTTCTGCTACGTCAACGACGCCATCCTGGCCATCGACACCCTGCTGGCCGCCGGCCACCGCGTGGCGTACATCGACATCGACGCCCACCACGGAAACGGCGTGCAGGACGCCTACTGGCGGGACGACCGAGTGCTGGTGGTCTCCATCCACGAGTCCGGTCGCACCCTCTACCCCTGGTGTGGGTTCGAAGACGAGACCGGCGAGGGCCCGGGGCGCGGCTACACCCTCAACGTCCCCCTACCGTCCGGAGCGGACGACGAGGTGTTCCAGAGGGCCTTCGATGAGCTGATCGTCGATCGCGTGCGCGCCTTTGCCCCCACCGTCACCGTGGTGGTGGTAGGCGCAGACAGCCACCGCACCGATCCGCTGTCCAACCTCCAGCTGACGAACAACGGAATGGTCCACGCCATGGAGCACATCCGCGGCTTCGGCCCACACCTGCTGATGCTGGGCGGTGGGGGCTACAACCCCGAAGCCACCGTGAAGGGCTGGGCCCGCATGTGGGCGGCGGTGAACCGCATCGACGCTCTGCCGGACTATCTCTCCATGCTAGGGGGCACCTTCCTCGGGGAAGCGGACCTCGCGGGGGGCGACGTGGTGGACATGGCCTGGCGGGTGAGCGGCGAGTCCAAGCGCGCCATGCTGGCGGAGGTGGAGCGGCTGATCGAGGCCTCTCGGGCGCACGATGAGAGGGGAGCCGACGGACAGCCCGGTTAGACTGGCGCCCCCCGAGGGCAGCATGTCCCCCACCTACGACATCATCGTGGTCGGTGCCGGCCACGCCGGCTGCGAGGCGGCCGCCGCCGCGGCGCGGCTCGGACGCCGCGTGGCACTGGTGACCCTGCGCCTGGACCGCATCGCAGCGTTGTCGTGCAACCCTGCCATCGGCGGGCTGGGCAAGGGTCACCTGGTGCGGGAGATCGACGCCCTGGGAGGGCTGATGGCCCGCGTGGCCGATGCCACCACCATCCAGTTCCGCCGCCTGAACACCCGCAAGGGCCTGGCGGTCCAGGCCAGCCGCGCCCAGGTGGACATCCGGCGCTACCCAGAGGCCATGGCGCAGGCTCTGCGACAGCTCGAGGGGCTCGAGCTCATCGAAGGCGAGGTCACGGGCCTGTGCACCCACGGCGCGCGCGTTGCGGGCGTGGATCTGGCCGACGGGCGCGGCCTCGAGGCCCCCGCCGTGATCCTCACCACCGGGACCTTCCTGGCCGCGGTGATGCACTGCGGCGACCGGCGCGAGGCCGGGGGCCGGGTGGGCGACGACGCGGCGGGCGCCCTCTCTGGGGATCTCGAGTCCCACGGCATCCGGCTTGGGCGCCTCAAGACCGGCACCACCCCCCGCGTCGACGCTCGCACGGTGAGCTGGCCGGCCTGCCACCGCCAAGCGGATACCTGGCCCGAGGGCCACTTCTCCTTCGAGCCCCCGCTCCAGCGCCTGCCCCAGCGCGACTGCTACCTCACCAGCACCACGCCCGAAGTCCACGACATCATCCGGTCGAGCCTGGACCGCGCGCCCCTGTTCACCGGCGCCATCACCGGCACTGGGCCCCGCTACTGCCCCAGCATCGAAGACAAGATCGTCCGCTTCCCCGAGCGTGAACGACACCTGATCTTCCTCGAGCCCGAGAGCCTCGACACCCACCGAGTATACGTCAACGGCCTACCCACGTCTTTGCCACGGGATGTCCAGGACCGCGTGGTGGCCGCCATCCCCGGCCTCGAGAACGCCCGCATCCTGCAGTACGGCTACGCGGTGGAGTACGACTACGCCGATCCCCGGCAGCTGGGTCGCGACCTACAGGCCCAGGCCCTGCCCGGCCTGTACCTGGCGGGCCAGGTCTGCGGCACCTCCGGCTACGAAGAGGCCGCAGCCCAGGGCCTGGTGGCCGGTGTCTCCGCCGCCCGGGGCGAGCCCTTCGTGCTGGCGCGACACCAGGCCTACATCGGCGTACTGGTGGACGACCTGGTCACCCGCGGGGTGGGCGGCGAGCCCTACCGCATGTTCACCAGCCGGGCCGAGTACCGCCTGAGCCTGCGGGAGGACAACGCCGACCGCCGCCTGGGCCCAGTCGGCCGGGGGCTGGGCCTGCTGGCCGACGCCGCCTGGTCACGCCTGGAGCGCAAGCTGGCCACCATCGAGTGCTGGCGCGCACAGACCGAGGTGGTCCGGATCTCCCCTTCGGACCGAGCCCGCGCCCTGCTGGCGGAGCACGGTGGCATCGAGCGCACCCACAGCCTGGCCGAGCTGCTGCGACGTCCCGGGGTGGGCTGGGAGGTCGTCCAGGCCTTCCACCCTCCTGCCGCGGAGGTACCCTCCGACTGTGCGGAGCAGGTGGTCACGGACATCAAGTACGCCGGCTACATCGTGCGGGACGCCCGACGAGCCCAGGAAGCCGAGCGCCTGGCCCGGCAGATCCTGCCCCCGGATCTGCTCGATCATGAGCTGCCTGGCCTGTCCTACGAGGCCCGCGAGCGCCTACGCGAGGCCCGGCCCGCCACCCTGGCCGAGGCCGCCCGCCTGCCCGCTGTCACGCCCGCGGCCATCCACGTGCTGGCGGTCCACCTGGCCCGACGCGACGCCCGAGCGGCCGCACCCGAGCCCAGCGGAGACTCCCGTGGCTGAACACACCCACGCCCTACAGGTTGAGCAGGTCCACCGCGAGCTGCTGGAGCGCTGGCGGACTGCGATGAACCTGGTGGGCCCGGGCTCCAGCGCCATCCACTTCGACGACAGCCGCGCTGTGGCCAAGCTGCTGGCCGCCCGAGGGCGCTGGGCCGACCTGGGCAGCGGTGCAGGCTTCCCGGGGATCGCGGTGGCCGCCTGGAATCCCACGGCCCGGGTCACCCTGGTGGAGAGCCGCGCCAAGCGAGCCGCCTTCCTCGAGCGGGTGGTGCGCAAGGCGGGCTTGACCAACCTCGAGGTGTGTCACGACCGGGTGGAGGCCCTGGAGGCCGGGTGCTGGGACGGCGTCATCTCCCGAGCCTTCGCTGCGCCCCCGGCGGTCCTCGCCCACGCCCGCCGCCTCCTGGTCCCGGGGGGCCGGATCGCCCTGATGCTCGCCCGCGAGGTCGTGCCCCCCCCCCCGGACTTCGCCCTCGAGGCCCGCCGTGACTACCGCGCCGGGGGGCGCGAGCGCAGCCTGACGACATTCTTCTACATCTCCCATAACAACGCTTAGACCCTCGATTTTCTCAGCGGCGCCTCCTGCTTGGAGGCCCGCACGGCGAAACTGGAGCGCTCCTACGACCGATGGGCAGGGGACAGAGGTGTCCCGTGCGCTCCATCCAACTTCCAGCCCTCTTCGCTCTCGCCGCCACGCTGATCGCCTGCGATGAGCTGGGCCAAGACTTCGAGGTCCATTCGGAGATCAACGAGCGGGTCACCACCATCATCGACGTCTCCTGGACCACCGACGAGCCGGGCGTCTCCTGGGTCGAGTTCGGCCGCGATGGTCGCTACGACATGATGACGCCCCTGTCCATGGACGCGGGCACGGAACACAGCTTCCAGCTGGTGGGCGTGCCCGCCGAGACCGAGCTGAGCTACCGGGCCGTGACCGAGACCAGCGAGGGCCAACTCGTGAGTGAGGGCAGCATCACCACCGGCGCCCTGCCCGAGGTGCTGCCCCACTTCCGCGTGGACACCTGGGACGAGTCCCAGACCATCGGCTCCGACTGGATGCTCACCGGCTACGAGCTCGAGGACAGCTCCTGGATGCTGGCCGTGGACCGTCGCGGCGGGGTCGTCTGGTACGAGCAGATCCCCGAGAACGCCACTCCCTTCAGCGTCGAGCTGGACCAGGACGCCCCAGGCGTGCTCTACAACGCGCGGCAGCGTCGCACAGAAGGCGAGTCCATGCTGCTGGTGCAGACCACCGTCAACGAGGGCACCGAAGAGCCCACCGTCCTGCCCATGGGTCACCACGCCATGACCCAACTGCCCCTTGGCGGGGTGGCCTGGATCAGCGCCGACATTCGCCCCTGGCAGGATCCCGTCATGGGCGAGGTGATGGACGTGCAGGGCGACGCTGTGAACATCCTGGGCCCCAACGGCGAGCACTTCGAGCTCTTCAACGCCTGGGACTGGAGCACTCCCCGAATCAACGAGTACTTCGGCAACGAGTACTTCGAGGACGCCAAGGACTGGACCCACGCCAACGCGCTGTCACTCCACCCCGAGCGAGACACCCTCCTGCTGTCCCTGCGCAACCTGGCGATCCTGCTCGAGCTCGACATGCGCTCCGGCAACGTCATCCGCGTCCTGGGCGGTGAGGTCCCCGGTGCCTTCACCGAGGGCAGCGCGCACTTCGAGTACCAGCACGATCCCAACTGGACCCCCGACGGCACCATCCTGATGGTCTCGAGCGAGCACAGCGACGATGGCAGCCGCACCGAGACCGTCGCCCGGGAGTACCGGATCGACGAAGAGGCCTCGGCCCTCGATGAGATCTGGAGCTATGGCGAAGGCATGGGCATTCACGCCAGCCACCACGGCGGCGCGCGGGTCCTGCCCAACGGCAACCGCCTGGTCAACTTCGGCGCTGCGGGCGTGGTCCACGAGGTCACCGTCGAGGGCGAGACCGTCTGGTCCGTCGCCTCGGTCCCCGCGATCTCCCTGGGCGCCTCGGTGCTGGTGGACGATCTGTACGACCTGGTCCGCTAGCCCCGACGTTCCGACAGGGTGGGCCAAGGAGCGCGATGGCGCTCCTTTTTTGCATCCGGGCTTGGCGTGACTCCAAATCGAGTTACCCTCGGCACCACACCACCCCATGGAGCGACTCCAATGCAGCGCAACGGCAAGTCCGCCCTCAAGGGCGACCACATCAAGCGCGTCGGTATCGTATTCTCCGGCGGCCCGGCCCCCGCGGCCAACTCCGTCATCGCCGCCGCCGCCATCTCGTTGATCGACGACGGCCGCGAGGTCATCGGCTTCTTCCACGGCTACAGCAACCTGCAGGACTACCACCCCATCTCCCACCGGCTGCTGCCCGACACCCACTACCGTGTGTTCGAGGAGAAGGACGTCCTGGGCCTGCGCAACCGCCGCGGCATCCTCATCGGCACCGCGCGCGCGAACCCCTGCGCTGGCGTCGAGACCAAGAAGGACCTCGAGGACCGCGCCAAGACCACCAAGCTGCGCAACGTCTACACCGCGCTCATCGACCTTCAGATCGACGCGCTCATCAGCATCGGCGGCGACGACACCCTCAAGACCGCCAACCTGCTGCACATGTACCAGGAGACGCTCCCCAAGGACGCGCGCCGGGTCAAGATCGTCCACCTGCCCAAGACCATCGACAACGACTACATGGGCATCGACTTCACCTTCGGCTTCTTCACGTCGGTGGACGTGATGGCCAAGGAGCTGCTCAACCTCCGCGCCGACGCCGAGAGCTCCTCGAGCTGGTTCCTGGTGGAGTCCATGGGCCGCAAGGCCGGCTGGCTGGCCTACGGCGTGGCCATCGCCGGGGAGGCCAACCTGGTCCTGGGCACCGAAGACCTGGACGACGAGATCTGCTCTCCCGAGGAAGCCACCGACGCCAAGGGCAAGAAGAGCAGCGTGCTCAAGCTCGACATCCACAAGCTGGCCCGCAAGATCGTGGACCTCATGGTGCAACGCGAGCAGCGCTCCAACAAGCACCACGGCACCATCGTGCTGGCCGAGGGCCTGGCGGAGCACCTGCCCAGCTCGGTCATCGACGGTATCGACCGTGATCCCCACGGGCTCATCCCCCTGGGCAAGCTCGACCTGGGCCGCATGGTCAGCGAAGCGGTCAAGGCCGAGTACCACAAGCGCACCGGTCGCAAGAAGAAGGTCACCTCCGTCCAGCTCGGCTACGAGAGCCGCTGCGCCGCCCCCCACGCCTACGACGTGATGCTGGGCTCGCAGCTGGGCATCGGCGCCTACCGCGCCCTGGTCGAGGAAGGCCTGACCGCCCACATGGTCTCCGTCTCCGGCCAGCTCGATCTGCACTACGTGCCGTTCGAGAAGCTCATCGACAAGAAGACCCTCAAGACCACCGTGCGCTTCATCGAGCGCGGCAGCGACTTCCACAAGCTCGCCCGCTTCCTCGAGACCCGCACCGAGGAGGTCGCCGAGTGGTCCCCGGGCCACCGGGAAGAGTAGATCGTCTGATCACCCTGGATCGCAACGACGACGGGCCGCGCTGCTGCGCGGCCCGTGGTGCGTTTGGAGAGAGACGATCAGGCGTTGGCGGCCTTGTAGTCCACGGCCAGCTTGATGCCGATGTCCAGGGCGGCCTTGTTGGCGGGCAGGAAGCGCTCCTTGCCCACCATCTTCTTCTCCATGGCGTACTTGACGATCTCGGCCGTGGCCGCGCCGGTGAAGCCGATGTAGCTGCCCAGCACCACCATGTTGGCGGACTTGCCGGTGCCGACCTCGGACTCGGCGAGATGGTTGGCTGCCACGTACAGCACGTCGATGTCATCGCGCACGGCCTCGCGATCGATGAGGGAGCTGTTGACGATCAGCAGGCCACCAGGCTTGATGAGCGGCTCGAACTTGTCCATCGAGGGCCGGTTCATGACGATGGCGGCCGAGGGGTTGGGCACCACGGGAGAGCCGATCTCTCCGTCGGAGACGATGACGGTGCAGTTGGCGGTGCCGCCGCGCATCTCGGGGCCGTAGCTGGGCATCCAGCTGGTGTTCGAGCCCTGCATCATGGCGGCGTTGGACAGCAGCTGGCCGACGAGCATGACGCCCTGGCCGCCGAAGCCGGCGATGATCACTTCGTACTGCATGGTCTAGTCCTCCAGCTCGGCGGTCTTGTCACAGAAGATGCCCGGAGGGAAGGCCGGGATCATGTTCTGACGGGCCCACTCGTCGGACTCGATGGCGGCCATGCCCCAGTTGGTGGGGCAGGTACCCACCAGCTCCACGAAGGTGAAGCCCTTCTGCTGGTACTGGAAGGCCTTCTTGACGCCCCGCTTGGCCTTGATGATGTCCTTGGCCGTGAGCAGCGAGTACCGCGCCACGAAGATGGGAGCCTCGAGGCCCGCGATCATCTCGGAGACCTTGATGGGGAAGCCGGCACCCCGGTGGCCGGGATCACGGCCGGTGGGCGAGGTGGTGGTCTTCATGCCCACCAGGGTGGTGGGGGCCATCTGACCGCCGGTCATGCCGTAGATGGCGTTGTTGTAGAAGATGACCGTGAACTTCTCACCGCGGTTGGCCGCGTGGATGATCTCGGCCATGCCGAT
>CAZHIK010000370.1:0-8452 GCA_964532635.1 uncultured Enterobacterales bacterium | reverse complement strand
CCCTCTGCCAGGAGCGTGGCGCCGCTCCAGAACCCCATGCCGAAGCCGCGTCCCCCTGTCCCGTTGGGCAGGGTGTCCCGGACCACAGTATCCATGAGCACGACCTCGGTGGAGGAGCCCGAAGCCTCCATCCCCGCTGCCCGGTTCCCCACGAGTTCACAACCCTGGGTCGAGAGTGTCGCTCCATCCGAGATCAGGATGCCGAACCCGCCCTCGCCGGTTGTGTTGGGCTCGGTGTTCCGGATCACCGTGTCCACGAGGGCGACGCTGGAGCCCGGCTCAGCAGCCTTGAGCCCCGCCGCCGTGTTTCCAACGATCTCGGTGCCCGTGCTCATCAATGCGGCGCCGTTGCCGACCTGGACGCCGTACCCGTACTCCCCGCCTTCATCGGACCGTGTGTCTCGGACCAAGGTGTTCACGAGGTGGACCTCTGCGCCCGAATCCTGGGCCAGGATCCCCAACCCGGTGTTCGCGGAGACCTCGGTGTCCACGATCTCGATACGGGTGCCAGAGCTGTGGGCCCAGATCCCCACCCCCTGGTTTCGGAAGACCTCACAGCGCTCGGACGTGAGCGTGGCGCCGTCCCACACCAAGATGCCCGTGCCGCCTGCCCCGTTCGCTTCCAGCCGGGTGTCCCGGACTACGGTGTCCGCGAGCGAGACTTGGGTGCCCGACTGGTAGACCAGCACTCCTGCCGCGGTGCTTGCGACGACCTCGCAGTCTTCCAGTTGTACGCTGGTCGGTGCCGTCAGGCTCTCTGTGTATGCCCCGATCCCGAACAGAGCGCTCCCTTCGACCACCAGCGCGACCAGCCGCACCACTCCCGAGCGCACCCGAACCCCGACGTGACGCGATCCCAATACGCCCAAGCCCGACACCTCCACCTCTCCGAAGAGCGAATCGATGTCGATCCCCGGCGTGTCGTCGTCCCCCACGCTCGCATCCAGGGTCGCCAACTCCCGACACCGCCCGGCCAAGCGCACCCCCGCGTGGTCGCTCGTGAGCGCCAGCGTCTCCGAGTAGGACCCCGCCGCCACCGCAACCAGCCCTCCACCCCGCTCACCCGCGAGATCGAGTCCAGCCTGGATTGACAGCAGTGGGGCTTCTTCCGTGCCGTCGCCGCCCTCGGCGGTGTGCGCCGACACGTGCACGGTGACACCGTCCACCGGGAGGTCACCCCAGGTCCCCGTGCCGCACGCCTCGGGGACACAGCTGCTGCCGTCGGCGAGGTAGCCCTCGGCGCAATCGGGCCCATACCCGGTGTCTTCCGCCCGCCTCCGTTTCTCGCCGCAGCCGCCGAAGATCAGCCCCAGGCCGGCCAGTAGTACCAGGGTGCGAGGTCGCGATGGCATGGTCGCCGTCCTCCGTCGTCCACTATACGCCAGGTCTGAAGGTCAGAGTGGGAGGGCGCGTGTGAGGCGTGGCGCAAGGATCGCCAGTTTGGGCGCGCTCCAGGCTCGCTCTCGACCGAGGCCGGGCTCATGGTTCCCATCCAGAGACGTGGGCGGGCCCAGGCTGGAGTTCTCCATTTCCGAGTCGTAGCGGATGATTCGCTTGCTGGAGGCTGGTTTCTTGGCCGGAGCCAGCGTGGGCGGCCCCGTCCGTCCACTTCCCCATGGACTTCTCGGGAGCCGCCATGTGCGATAGCTGCGCCCCGCGTTTCGATGATTCTCCCACACCCGAGGCAGGCCTCCGTGATCAAGCCCAGGCGCTCCACCAGCGCATCGGCCTGCTGGTCCAGCTCCAGCGCCGTGCTGCCCGGGAGCTGGCGCTGTCCTTTGCAGCCATGGCCTCGGGCGGACTGTGTCGCCAGCTCGGCTACGCCGGCATCGCAGAGTACGGGGCCCATTGTTTCGGATTTTCAGCGAGTAAGTCCCGTCAGCTCGAGCGGCTGGGGCGGCGGCTGCCGGAGCTGCCGGCGCTCGATCGGGCCATGGCGACGAGCCTCCGGAGCCCGACGACGACTGGGAGCCCGAGCGCTACCTGTGGCTCCAGGCTCGCATGGGCCCCTTGCACTTTCAGCGCTTCATGGAAGCGGTGCAGGAGCCGCGCCATCGGCTGGGCGATCCCTACCTCAGCCTCAGCCAGGCGATGCTGCTGATGGCCGACATGGTGCTGGATGGGGAGCCCGTGGCCGAGGATGAGCCGGAAGAGGTGGCACACGTGTGCAACGACGATCGCGAAAGGTCCGGCGCTCAACCCAGTCTTTGACCAACGCATGAAGCGGCTTGTCGTTGAGCTGGCCGATGGAGGGCATGGTGTGCGATAGCACGGGTCGTGCGCGCCATCGCCCGGCCCACCAGCAGCCCGGCGGCGCCGGCGTCGTCCTCCGGGAAGTCACCTCAGGTCCCTGTGCCGTAGGCCTGCCACCGCGGACGCGCTCTCCCGGTCCGTGGGCTTCCGGCCCGGTCGGGTGCGAAGCGAGGACGAGCTACGCCAGGCCGTGGCCTTCAGGCGCCGGCAGTACGCCAGCGACGCTGGAACCGACGACAACGTCATGGGGCCTTTCGCTGAGCCGGACCACTACGACCGCAACGCGCTGCAGATCGTCGCCCGGTACGGTGGAGAGATCGTCGGCACCATGCGGCTGATCGACTCCACCAAGGCCTCCGCCGTCCTGGAGGTGGCCCGGGTCGACTTCCCCGAGGAGATCACACCAGACCAGCGCTTCGAGCTCAGTGGGCTGAGTGTCGCCAGGGAACATCGCGGGCGAGGGCGCCTGGCGTTCCTGGGCATGCTCGACATCGCGGTCCGGCACTGCGCCAGCCACGGGCGGCCCTACCTGCTGTGCCTGATGCACCGCAAGCAGCTCGCCTCATTCGTGTCCATCAATCCCCGCGTCCGGATGCTGGACATGACGCTGCGCAGCGACCAGAGCCTGCCCCCCTACATGGCCAAGCGCATCGTCGAGCGCTGGCCCGACTACCGCCTGGCGGTGTTCGACCTGCGGGACGTCTCCTACGACGGCACCTCCATCCGCCAGAAGGCGATCCCGCCCCCACACCTACCTAAGGCCTCACCACACCCACCCCCAACAGCCCAGCAGCCCCAACCCGCTCACTGGCACCCCACCGATCCATCGAAGCCTCCACCTCCACCCCCAGAGGAACCACCGCCAAAGGAACCCCCACCCGCCGCGATCGACCTGGCGGTGGAGGCAGCGAAGGATCGATGTCCGCGACATACAGGCTCAGGGTGAACACCAGCTCGCACACAGGCTCGTCCCACTCCGGGCAGACATCGCCGGCCGGAACCTCGTCCCAGTCCTCGCGCGGTGACATGCAGGCGTCGCCCTGGACCAGCAGATCCGGGTTTCCCCCCAGCCAGCTGTTGCCGTCGAGTGCGGCCCAGCCGTTGTCCAGGAACAGGCCGGCGCCGGCGTTGCCGCTGATGGTGTTGCCCTCCAGCAGCAGGCCCGTGGTGCCGTCCCAGGCCGAGGCTCGCGCTGCGTACACGCCGTCGCCACAGCGGGTGCCGGGGCCGTGGGCCAGACCTGTTCCACCGGAGAAGCTGTTGCCGATGAGCTGGTAGCGTCCAGAGCCAGTCAGCCAGGCGCCGGCGATGGGGTGCTCGCTGATGCTGCTGTCCTCGAGGATCAGCGAGGGCGGGTCCCAGTCCCATTGCTCCGCGGCGAACACGCCCACCCCGCCTCCAAGGTTGACGCTCTGGCCGGTGCCGGCGATGGTGCAGGAAGTCAGCTCCAGCGCGCCCTCGGACACCACCGCCGCTGCGGCGAACTCGTTGTCCAGCAGGGTGCAGCCGGTGCAGCTGAGGACAGCGTCTGTGCCGTTGGCGTACAGGGCCGGTCCCTCTCCGTCCCGGGCCTCCAGGCCGGTCGCGGTGACCACGGCTCCGTCCTGGGCGATCAGCCCCTGGGCGACCGCGCCCTGAACGCCGGGTCCCCTGGTGGTTCCTTCGATGGTGGAGTCGACGATTTCCACCAGGGTGCCGGGGTCGATGGCCAGGATGCCCGTGCTGACGTTGTCCGACAGCTCGCAGTCTCGGAGCGCGAGGGTCGCGCCGCTCCAGGTCTCGATGCCGTAGCCGAAGTTGCCGTCGGCGTCGGGCAGGGTGTCCCGGATCGTGACCCCCTCCAGCACCACCCGGGTGTCCTCCTCGATGGCCAGGATCCCCTCCCCGGTGTTCCTGGCGATCTCGCCGTGCTGGACGGTCAGCAATGCGCCACCCCAGACCTCGATCCCCATGCCGAACATGCCTCGTGGATCGGGCAGGGTGTCCCGCACGCTGCAGTCCGCCAGGCTCACCTGGGTGCCCTCCCCGGCGACCTGGATGCCGATGGCGGTGTTGCCGCCCACGTCGCAGCCTTCGGCCTCCAGCGTCGCTCCGCCGTAGACGTCGATCCCGTAGCCGCCCTCGCCTCCCGGGCGAGGTTGGGTATCGAGCATGGCGCAGTCCACCAGCCTCGCCGCGCTCCCCGTGCCGGCCGCCACGAATCCCACGCCCGCGTTGCCCTCCACGGTGCAGCGACTCGCCACCAGCACCGCGCCCACGTCGATCTGCATCCCGTAGCCGTACTCGCCGATCCCGTTGGAGCGGGTGTTGCGCACGGAACAGGCTCCGAGGGCCAGCTGGGTCCCCGCATCCATGCCGCGCAGGCCCAGCGTGGTGCTGCCTTCGATCAGGCAGCCGTTGGCCTCGAGTACCGCTCCATTGCGTACATCGACGCCGACCCCGCCTTCCCCCTCGTCATCGGGTCGCGTGTCCCACACCTCGCAGTCCCACAGCCGGACCCTGGAGCCCGGATCGGAGGCCAGGATGCCCACATCCAGCTGATCGGCCACCAGGCAGGAACGCGCCGACAGGGAGCCGCCGCCCCAGGCACCGATCCCAAAGCCGCTCTGGCCCGCTTCGCTCGTCACAGCACGCTCGAAGCTGCACTCCACCAGCGAAAGCTCGCTCCCCGGATCCGCGACCTGGGCGCCGACTCGCATGTCCCCGGCCACCACGCAGCCATCGGCGAACAGCGTCGCGCCGTCCTGGACCTCGAGCCCCCGCGCGCCGGTGCCGTCCACATCCACCAGGGTGTCCCGGATGGCGCAGTGGTCCAGTTCCACCCGCGTTCCCGAGCCCGCCGCCAGCAGCCCCAGCCCCACGTTTTGCAGCAGCTCGCAGCCCTGGGCTCGCAGCTCCGCGCCGCACTGGGCCTCGATGCCCTGGCCCCCGTCGCCGTTGGCACCGGGCACCGTGTCACGGACCGTGCACCCCTGCAGCGACACCCGGGTGCCCTCGTCGAAGGCGATGACTCCGACCTCCGTGCTCCCCGTCAGCTCGCTGCGCACCGCGGTCGCATCAGCCCCGTACTCGACCATCAGGCCGAAGCCCTCCTCCCCGTTCGCGCTGGGGAGGGTGTCCTCCACCGTGCAGTCCAGCAGCGACAGCGCGGTGCCCGCGTCCCGCGCGAGCGCTCCGGCCTGCATGTTCCCGCGAAGGGCGGTGCTCTCCAGCTCGAGCACTGCGCCGTCGCGAGCGATGACGCCGATCCCGCCGCTGCCGGTGTCATCGGGCAGGGTGCCCTGCACGACGCAGTCCCGCAGCGTGGCGCGGCTGTCGGGATCGACGACCAGGATCCCCACCTGCCGGTTCGCGATGAGCGCGCAGCCCTCCGCCTCCAGCTCGGCGCCCTCGAGCACCTCGATGCCGTGGCCGCCACCGCCGCCTTCGCTGGAGAGGGTGTGCTGCACGGCGCTGTCACGGAGCAGCATCCGGGTCCCGGCCTCGGTGGCCAGCACGCCCACTTCGCGGTTTCCGGAGATCTCACAGCCCTCCACCTCGAAGCTCGCCGTGGCCAACGAACTCCCGTTGTAGGCGGCGAGCCCGTAGGACTCGCCCCCGGTCACGCTCGAAGAGCTCAGCCTCACCACCCCCGAGCCCACCAGCACCCCGATGTAGCGGGCCCCCGAGATCGTGAGTCCCGACAGCTCCACCTCGCCGAAGCGGGCGTCGATGTCGATCCCCGGGATCCACTCCTCCCCCACGCTCGCATCCAGGGTCACCAGCTCGCGGCAACGCCCGGCCAGCCGCACACCCGCGTGATCGGTCGTCATCGCCAGCGTCTCGGCGTAGGTCCCGGCCGCCACGGCCACCAGGCCGCCACCGCGGCCGCCCGCCAGATCCAGGGCTTCCTGGATGCTCCCCAGCGGCGCCTGGGCGCTCCCGTCGCCGTCCGAGCCCGCCTGACCGTCGACGTAGATGGTGGCGTCGTCCACCGCGAGCGTGCCCCAGGTGCCTTCGCCGCAGGCCTCGGGCACGCAGCTGTCCCCGTCCACCAGCCAGCCCTCGGCGCAGGCTCCGGCATCCAGCGGACCCTTCCCAGGAGGCTGGGGGCAGCCCAGGGCGACCAGGGTGAGCAACGCGGCCGGCAGCGGTGGAGGGCTCGTGCCCATGCGTCGATGCTACCCCTATCGCGAGGCGCACGACAAGGAACGCCATCCGGGCTTTGTCGAGGATGAAGCTGGCTCACCCTCCCTCGGTCTCACCCCACACCCGATCACAGGCCTGCAGCCTCCCCGCAGCGCGGATTTCGCTCATGTCTACCCCGTTGGGCACCAGGTCCTCGAGGACGCTCGCCTCGTCGATGGTGGTCCCGGGATCCAGCTCCTGGTACGGGCCGGGCACTTGTCATCGACCTTCACCACAGTAGCGTCCAGCGCAGCGACAGAGCCGCAGGTCGGTATCCGCGGTGATGGAGCGCTTACCCGCGACGATGTCTCCGATCCGCTGTGGTGGTACGCCGATCTCCTTGGCGAGACGGTAGCGGGTGATCCTGATGCAGTGCTGGCCCTTGCGATCTCCCTTCAGGGCTTCGAGGCGGTTGCCAGGCTGGACGCGGAGGTCTTCGAGTCGCCCAGCGATCCGTAGCTGTCGGAGCTTTCTGCGGGCCACCTACTCGATGTCCACGAATCGCTTGACCCGTCTGCCACTGGCGAGCTTCACGGTCGCTGGACCCGCTCTACGAGGAGTTGGTCGAGGCCGGAGGAGGTGGCTCTGCACTCCTCTGATCGCACTCGTGAGAGGTTGGCTTCGTGATGGTCGGGCACGACACTCGAAACCTCACTTTCTCAGCGGTTACCGCGCGGGAACGACGTCGTCTCCCCAGGACGACAGGCCGCGCGGTTCCTCACCAACGCTCGGCAGTCGACTTCTTCCTACGGGCGACAACTACCTTGACAACCACCGCTCCAGAGACGGCCCAACGTCTTGCCGTTGTGCCGCTGGCACGCGAAGCTCCGGGTCGGACACGAACGGCGGGTTGGGCCAGCGTGGCTGGACGCACGCCCCATCAGCTTGCTCGACCTGCCCCCGACGAAGGCCCAAGAAATCAAGGTGCTCAGTGGCTTGCCGTGCGTACAAATTCGCGAACAGGAGTGTTCCCTCGTGAACAGCGCACGGGCGGTTGTCCGCCTCATCCCCTGACCAAGCCCTAGGGGCTGCCCTCGGCGCTCCCGTACGCGGCCGCGTGCCGCGCGATGCGGTCCACCGCCGCGGTCAGCTCCGGCGGGGCGATGCGCTGGTGGTATCGAACCCACTCCCTCTCGAAGAGCGAGAAGTCCACCTGGCGGATGCAACCGTGCACGATGCGGACGCAGCCAGCCTCGAGATCGGGCTGCACTCGCAGGGTCTCGTCCGCCGCCATGGAGGCCTCCAGCAGACCGCGTAGCCGCTCGTCGTTGTCCAGCCGGGCGCCCAGCTGCCCGCCCGTCCAGCGCAGGCTGTGGATCGTCGGGTTCCAGAAGCCCTGCTTGACTATGCGCAGCTGCGCCTCCAAGGCGCGCAGATCCGCGGGCAGATCCCGGAACACCACGAAGTGGAAGCGTAGGGGGAACAACCGCCGGGAGACCAGAGGCAGCGGACCCACCTTCAGCGTAAAGGCGCGCGCCTTCAGGTGCTGGCGGGGTCCCACCACCCCCTGCATGTGGAGGCTGATCAGCTGGAAGCCGGCGCCCTCGACGGTGATGCAGTGGGCGTCGGGGGCGAACACCCGCGGCGGTAGCCGCTCGCTCTCGCGCTGGGTGGATCGCCGCGCCTGGTAGCCGAGGCTGTTCAGGTACGTGCAGAAGTCATCGACGCCCAGGAAGCGGTCCATCTCGAAGCCCTTGCCGAGGTTCAGGAAGGAAGGAACCCCTATCCGGCCGGATTCCTTGCCATGTCATGGAGCGCCATACCTGAGCCACCTCCAGGGTTGCGGAGCAGAGCGACCCCTGGGGCGGCTGAGCTGAGCCACTTCGGGGCGGCTGAACTGAGCCACTCCCACTCCGCCTCGCTGGGGAGCCCGTAGCCGTGGGTTGTCGACTGTACAGGTTCTCTTCGCCGGCCCAACGTCTTGCCGTTGTGCCGCAGGCACGCGGAGCGCGACTGTCGGTACGAACGGCGAGTGGGGCCGGCGCGAATGCGCGTGATTGCTCCGTGCTGCACAGCTGCGACGACCTTTCAC
>CAZHIK010000369.1:0-8456 GCA_964532635.1 uncultured Enterobacterales bacterium | reverse complement strand
CCTTCGAGCAGAAGCCCGACGTCCCCCAGGCCGCGCCCGAGCTGTTCTGCTCCTTCTGCAAGAAGAGCCAGCGCCACGTGGCCAAGCTCATCGCCGGGCCCGAGGTGTACATCTGCGACGAGTGCGTGCGCATCTGCATCGACATCGTCGACGACAAGGTCCCCCCCAATACCGTTCCAGAGATCCCGTCGCCGCCACCCTCGCTGGCCGAGCTGCGCACCAAGCTCGACGCGGTGGCGGTGGGCCTCACACGCCCCAAGGACGCCCTCTTGGCAGCCCTCAGCCTCCACCTCGCACGGCTGCAAGAGGACGCACCCGAGCTGCGGCCCCCGGTGATCATGCTGGTGGGCGCGCACGGCAGCGGCAAGAGTCATCTTCTCCAGGCCCTGTGCGGCCTCACCAAGCTCCCTTCCCACCACGCCGACATCAACCGCCTCTCCGCCACCGGCTACGTGGGGCTGGACGTCGAGAACCTGCTGTGGGAGCTGGTGCGCCAGAGCGAGCTGGACTACCGCCTGGCCGAGTGCGGTGTGTTGGCCCTGGACGGCCTGCACCGGGTCACCGCTTCGCCCCCCCCCCTCAGCAGCCGCAGAGACATCAGCGGCGAGTCTGTCCAGCGCGACATCCTGCGCGTGCTCGAGGGCATGAAGACCGAGGTCCAGGGCCACATCCCACGCCATCCCGCCCAGAACGCACAGCCCTTCTGGTGCCACAAGCTGCTGGTGGTGTTGGCCGCCAGCTTCGACGACGCCCCCGACGGTGACCACGCCCTGCGATCCTTCCTGGCCGATCGCGGCATCCTGCAGGAGCTGCTGACCCGGGTGGACCACATCATCACCCTGCCCGAACCCGGCGCCCCGCAGCTGCGCGCCATCCTGTGCGACCCCGACCAGGGCCTGCTGCCCCAGCGACTGGCGGCGCTTCAGGCCATGGGCCTCGAGGTCAACGTCCAGGACGAAGCCATCGAGGCCATGCTCGCCATCGCCGACGCCAGCGACGACGGCGCCTGGGCCCTGCACCGGCCCCTGGCGCGCATGGCGGAAGAGGCTGTGGCAGCGGGAGAGCCTCTGGTGGTGGATGTGGAGCTTGTCCAGGGGTGGGTGGGCTAGTCGTCGAGGCCTTCCGTAAATAGCGCTCCTCGCTGACGCCCCCGAGTCCGGCCCCGCCACGCGATCAGCGATCAGCGATCAACCTGTTCGATCTCCACAACCCTCGGCACATGCCCACTGGCCTCGAGGAACCCCAACAGGTCCTCCGCCGCGATCGCTGTGGTCATGGTGTTCACCAGCGGGTGGAAGTGCAGGGTGCCCAGATCGAGCAGACCCTGGTCCCCCACCACCGTGACCGCGCCGTCGGGATCGTTCACCACACCGAAGGGCGTCACCGATCCCGGCTCCACCCCCAGCCAGCGCCGCAAGCGCTGCTCGCTCGCGAAGCTGAAGCGCCCGGCACCGAGCTGCTTGGCCAGCTCCTTCAAGCGCACGGCCCGCGACTCCTCGAGCACCAGCAGCCACATGCGGCCCTTCTTGTTGCGCACGAACAGGTTCTTGGAGAAGCCACCGGCCATGCCCAGGCGGTGCTGGCGGGCCTGCTCCACGGTGTAGACCGCGGGGTGCTCGACGGTGCGCGTGGCGATGCCCAGCTCGTCGAGCCAGGCCAGCAGGCGCTGCGGGGTCCAGGGTGATTCCATGACCGCCAGCTAACGCAAAGCTGACGCAGCCCCGCGGACAAGCTACGAAATCGCGTCGCGCACCCGGAGTCCTCGCCCATGCCCGTCCCCCCCGCCCTGGCCGGCTACTTGGCCTCCCGCTGGCTCCGCCAGGAGACCTACGAGCACGTGCGCGACCTGCGCTTTGCCGACGCGGGCCACGGCTACGATCCCTTCGGGCTGCACCCCGCGTTCGTGGCCATGGGCCTGGGCCTCACCCGCTTCTTCTACGAGAAGTACTTCCGGGTGATCTCCAACGGAGCCCACCACATCCCCGATGACGGTGGCGCCATCCTGGCGGCCAACCACAGCGGGACCATCCCCATCGACGGTATGATGCTGTGGACCGACGTGGTGCGCCAGTCCGACCCACCCCGGGTGCCCCGCGCAGTGGCCGACTACTTCGTGCCCATGCTGCCCGTGATCGGCACCCTGTTCGCCCGCGGCGGTGTGGTGGCCGGCAGCCGCGGCAACGTGCGTCAGCTGCTCGAAGCCGGCAACCTGATGATGATCTTCCCCGAGGGCGTGCCCGGCATCGGCAAGAACTTCCGGGATCGCTACAAGCTGCGTCCCTTCCGGGTGGGACACGCGGAGCTGGCCATCCGCCACCGGGTGCCGGTGATCCCGGTGGGCATCATCGGGCCCGAAGAGCAAATGCCCCAGATCGCCAAGATCGAAGGCGTCAGCATGTTCGGGGTGCCCTACATCCCCATCACCCTCAGCCCCCTGCCCCTGCCGGTGCGCTACCACATCCACTACGGCGAGCCCATCCCTCTGCACGAGGACTATCGCCGCAACCAGGCCGACGATCCCGAGGTGGTGGCCGAGGCCGCAGCCCGGGTCCAGGCCGCCTGCCAGGATCTGATCGACCAGGGCCTCAGGCTGCGCAAGGGGGTGTTCCGATGAGCTCCGTGCTGGTCACCGGCGCCGCGAGCACCATCGGTGAGCGGCTGATCCGGGCGCTTCTGTCCGATCCCGCCATCGATCACGTCCTGGCGGTGGGCTTCGAGCCTTTCGAGCGGGCCCTGCCCTTCGCAGAGTCCAACCGCCTCACCTACCTGCAGGTCGACATGGGCCGCAGCCGCCAGATCCGCAAGCTGCTGTTCGGTCCGGCCCGCGATCTGGGAGTGGAGACCATCTTCCACACGGCACTGGTGGAAGACGCCGCCGTGGTGGGAAGCCGGGTCCACAAGATCAACGTGGAGTCCACCCGCCAGATCCTCGAGCTGTGCGAGCGCCACCCCACCATCCGCAAGCTGGTGTACCGCAGCTTCGCCGAGGTCTACCAGATCCAGGCCGACCTGCCGGCGCTCATCGAAGAAAACCACCCGCTCAACCTGGCCCGCGGCGCCCCCCAGTGGATCCGCGACCGCGTGGAGGCCGACCTGACCGTCTGTGCGGCCATGGGGCTCTCCCGATTGCGCATCATGGTGCTGCGCTGCGCCGAGGTGCTGGCCCCGGGCTGCGGCAGCCAGCTGCACGACTACCTCGAGTCCCCCATTTGCTTCCGGCCGGGCGGCTACAACCCGATGATCAACGTGCTGAGCGTGCCCGACATCGTGCACGCCATGCAAGCCGCCCACCGCTCCTCCGTCCAGGGTGTGTTCAACATCCCGGGCAAGGACACCCTGCCGCTGTCCACTGCGATCCTCAAGTGGGGCGGCATCGGCGTACCCCTGCCCTCGAACTGGCTCACCCCCATCTACGCCTGGCGCCGCAAGACCCGCGGCCACGACTTCCGCTTCGGCATGAACCGCCGCCGCTTCACCTACAGCGGCATCCTCGACGGCACCCGAGCCCGCAAGGTCCTGGGCTACGAGCCCGAGACCGCCATTGACTGGCCCCTGCCAATCAGCGAGGCCTGGGGGCCTGGGTGGCGGGGATAGCCCGCCTCCCCGCCCGCTCCTCGCCCGAGACTTGACACCCTCCCTTTCACGGGTGATAGTGCCGTCTGGTTCGGGGCGCTTCATTTCGCTCCAACCGGAAGCGGGACGCGGGCTCTTCCGCAATGTCCCAAGGATGCACGGTCACGGCCATGGGGCCGCGGTGCCAAGCGAGGCATCGCCACCAGCGTGAGTACCTGCCCGAGCCATCGGTGAAGCACGCGGACGTGATCCTGGATCCCCTGCAGATAGTTCCATCCTGATTCAGCTGCACATCCTCGTAGCCGGAGGGTGACGCCGACCGATGCAGGTCAGACCCGACAACCCGATCATCGTCCAGGGCGACGGCAAGGTCATCCTGGAGACCAAGCACCGACGCTACGCGGGCGCCCGCGACTTCCTCGCGCGCTTCGCCGAGCTCGAGGCATCCCCCGCGCACCTGCACACCTACCGCATCTCGCCGCTTTCTCTCTGGAATGCTGCCAGCGCGGGCATGGAGACCGCCGAGATCCTCGACGGACTGCGCGGATACTCGAAGTTCGACATCCCGGCCGAAGTGGTGCGCACCATCGAAGACACCATCGAGCGCTACGGGCTGGTCAAGCTGTTGCCCCACCCCAGCGCCCCCGAGCGCTACATCGTGGTCCACTGCGAGACCGCCTACGTCGCCAAGCTCGTGTCCAAGGAGCCCGCCTCCAAGGAGCTCATGAAGCGCGAAGGCCGCCACGGTCCCTGGCTCATCGAAGCCGGCCACCGCGGCATCTTCAAGCAGCGCATGCTCCAGGCTGGCTGGCCGGTGGAAGACCTCGCCGGCTTCCTCGAGGGCAACCCCCTCGAGGTGCAGCTCAGGGACCACACCAAGACCCACGACGAGCCCTTCAAGGTGCGCCACTACCAGTGGCTGTCAGTGCATCGCTGGTACCAGTCTGGCAAGCCTGCCGGCGGCCACGGTGTGGTGGTGCTGCCCTGTGGCGCCGGCAAGACCATCGTGGCCATGGCGGCCATGTCCGTCATCAACACCCACACCCTCATCCTGGCCACCAACCAGGCCGCAGTGAACCAGTGGGAGCGCGAGCTGCTCGAGCGCACCTGGCTGACCGAGAAGGACGTCGGGACCTACACGGGCGAGCGCAAAGAGGTCAAGCCCGTCACCATCGCCACCTACCAGATCCTCACCTGGCGGCGATCCAAGGACGTGGACTTCGAGCACCTGCACATCTTCCGCGACCACAACTGGGGCCTGCTCATCTACGACGAGGTCCACCTGCTGCCCGCGCCGGTCTTCGGCGCCACCGCCGAACTACAGGGACGCCGGCGTCTGGGCCTCACCGCCACCCTGGTGCGCGAGGACGGCCGCGAGGGTGACGTCTTCTCCCTGGTCGGCCCCAAGCGCTTCGACATGCCCTGGCAGGATCTCGAGCGCGAAGGCTTCATCGCCGAGGCCCGCTGCTGGGAGGTCCGCGTGCCCTTCCGCAACGGAGAAGAGCTGCGCTACGAGAAGGTCGGCGAGAACGAGAAGTTCCGCATGGCCGCGCTCAACCCCGCCAAGCTGCGGGTGGTCAAGGAGCTGGTGGAACGCCACAAGGACGACAACGTCCTGGTCATCGGCACCTACCTGGAGCAGCTCCACCACATCGCCCGCAAGCTCCGCGCGCCGCTCATCACCGGCAAGACCCCCCAGGGCAAGCGCGAGGAGCTCTTCCGCAAGTTCCGCACCGGCAAGATCAAGCTGCTGGTGGTCTCCAAGGTCGCCAACTTCAGCATCGACCTGCCCGACGCCAACGTGGCCATCCAGGTCTCCGGCTCCTTCGGCTCCCGCCAGGAAGAAGCCCAGCGCCTGGGCCGCATCCTGCGGCCCAAGAAGAACGGCGCCGACTGGTACACGGTCATCACCGGCGACACCAAAGAGCAGACTTTTGCACACAAGCGCCAGCTCTTCCTCACCGAGCAGGGCTACCGCTACTCCATCGACGACCGGATGTCGCGATGACGCCGAACATCCACCGATAAACCCCACAATCGCCGCCTGGCCCGGGCGGCGACCCGAGAGGGCCCCCCATGGCTTCGAGACGCCATCGCCGCGGCCGCCGCAATCAGCAGAGCGAGCCCGCAGTCGCACTGGCCAAGACCGGACGCAACCCCAAGCGCCATCGCAGCCGCCGGCGCCGCAACCGCCCCAAGGGGGGCATGGCCCGTCGCCGGCGCCTCTCCCGCACCGAGATGGAGGGGTTGAGCGACTACTTCCACCGCATGCCCGAGCCCCTGCTCTCGGCCTTCTACCGGGCCATGGGCGGGCAGCCCAACCGGGTGGCCAGCCGCGACCGAATGATCCAGCTGGCGGTCCGCGCCGTGGCGCAAGGCTCTCGCCTGGGCTCCCTGCTCAAGGGGCTCCACGAGCGTGACCGCCAGGCCCTGGCCATCCTGATCCAGGTCGGCGGTCTGGCCCACGCGGCGGAGTTCCATCGCGAGCTGTTCCTGTCCCTGGGCGGCCACGACAACGAGTGGCGCCGGGTGATGCAGCGGCTGGGCGAGAAGGGCATGGTCTTCGCCACCGACACCCGGGAGGGCGAGTTCTTCTACACGGTGCCCCACCCCCTGGTGGACCACCTGGTAGAGATCCTCAAGGCCGACATGGTGCTGCCCACCTTCGAAAACGACGAGATCCGCGTCGTCGACGAGCGCCCCTTCTGCCCGCCGCTGGACTTCTCCATCACCACGCTGGCCACCTACATGGATCAGCGCCCGCCCCGGCTCACCCAGCGCCAGGAGATCTACAAGGTCCACAAGGAAGAGATGGACCAGTTCTTCGGCCAGCTGTGGACCGCCGACTCCGAGCTGTTCAACCTGCACATCGACTTCTTGATGCTCCACAGCATGGTGGAGCTGCGCGGCGACCGCATCTCGGTCAACCGCGAAGCGGTAGAACAGTGGCTCAACCTCGACCCCGAAGACCAGCGCGAGCTGATCTTCCACGCCCTCGAGCAGCGCTTCCCCCACGCCGAGTGGATCCTGTGGGCCGTGGCCGAGGGTGAGGGCTCCTGGATCCCCGACAAGCCCCTGTCCGCCCTGTACCGCCGCTGGCGCCGCGGCGAAGACTGGCGCAAGCGCTTCCAGCAGGGCCTGTACGCCAGCGCCCGCACCCACGAACGGGAGAGCTTCGGCTTCGCGCCTCTGGTCAACTCGGGAATGCTCGAGCTGGGCACCTGGGGCCGAGAGAAGTTCTACCGCCTCTCCGCCCGCGCCCGGCACCTGCTCTTCCCGCCAGAGGACGACGGCTTCGAGCAGTTCTATCTGACCCCCAGCTTCGAGGTCATGGCCCCTGCGGGCCTGGCCCCCGTGCTGCTGTCCCGCATCGGAGAACTGGCGGAGCTCACCGGCTGTGACCGCGCCAACACCTACAAGGTCAACGAGGCCACCATCGAGCAGGCCCTGGCCCGGGGCTGGCGCCGGGACGATGTGCTCGACTTCTTGCGTGAGAACTCCCAGATCGGCCTGCCCGAGAACGTCGAGCAGACCCTGCGGGGTTGGATGGGCCACCACGGCGACGTCGAGTTCCACGACGTGGTGCTGCTCACGGTCCACCGCTCGGCCATCCGCAAGCTCGAGACCCACAAGAAGCTCAAGCCCCTGCTGCTGCACCGCTTCGCCCCCGGCATGTACGCCGTGGACCGCCACCGCATGGACGACGTGCGCGAAGCCCTGCGCGGAGCGGGCTTCCACCCGAACGACGAGGTCCGCGCCTACCCGGCCACCCCAGGCTCGGTCGAAGCGCGGGAGCGGCTCGAGAAGGTGGTGGCGGAGATCCGCCAGGCCAGCGAAGAGCCACTGGCTCGCGCCCAGGCCGAGGACACCCCGCCCGAGGAGCTCCACCCGGTGCCCGGCTCCGGGATCCGCGACCGAAAGTCGCGTCGCAGCCGCTCGTCGCTGCCCCCCAAGACCACACCGGAGCAAGCCGACGCGGTGGTGCGCGAGGCGCTGACCGACGGCAAGAACCTCGAGCTGGTCTACGCCACCCGCGACGACCGACGCACCCTGATCAAGGTGGAGCCCGAGCGCCTGGCCATCAACCGCGAAGGCCTGCCAGTGCTGGTGGCCCGAAACCTCGAGCGCAACGAGCGACTCACCTACCGCATGTCCCAGATCGAGCGGATCCGGACCATCAAGACCAGCTAGTCGGCCCGCGGCCAAGGCCTTGTCAACACCCGCTGGCGAAGAGGGCACTGATCCCCTCCGGGTGAGCGCGATGTTATCATTCCGCGTTCCCCACCTGGGGTCTCGAGACTCCAGGTTCCATTTGTCCCTGGCCGTGCGATGACCCAGCCCGAACAGCCCAGCAGCGAGCAGCCCGAGCGCAGCTTCGAGCAGGCCTTGGTCGAGCTGGAGCAGCGCGTCAAGCAGCTGGACTCGGGCGAGCTGCCCCTCGAGCAGGCGCTGGGCTTGTTCGAGCAGGGCGTGGCCCTGGTCCAGGAATGCCACGACAAGCTCGACCTCGCCGAGGCCCGCATCGCAGAGCTCACCGAGTCAGCCTCGGGTCCCCGGGAGCATCCCTTCGAGCCGCGAGGCTGACGCCTCGTCTCCTCGAGCGGCGTAAGCCACGCACCGCTCGCACGTTTGATCGCCGGAAACGCAAGGAGGATTGACTCATGTTCGACGATATCGGTCGTACGAGGAAGATCCGTGCCCAGCGCGAAGCCGGCTCGGTCCTTCTCTCCCTGGCGGTCAACGGCGCCTTCGTCGGTGCCCTGGCCTTCGCCAGCTTCGAGGTGGCCGAAGAAGTCCTCGATGACGACGGTCCCATCGAAGTGAGCTTCTTCGAGGAAGCCCCCCCGGAAGAGCCCGAGGAAGAAGCCGCCCCGCCTCCGCCG
>CAZHIK010000368.1:5305-8489 GCA_964532635.1 uncultured Enterobacterales bacterium | reverse complement strand
CTGGGATGGGAATTCGGTCCGGGGGGGTGGACCGAATCCGTGCTCCAGGGGCTGGAAGGGAGATTGGGTCCGGGGGGGTGGACCGAATCCGTTTTCCAGGATTCTGGGATGAGGATTGGGTCCCCTGTCGAGCAGCTCTCACGGCGAAGTGCCGGATCAACTCCAACCGCGCCTGCCTTCGCCCCGCGGACTGTCCGCGCCTTCACAGATGTTGCGCACCACCGAGGCCGCCGCCCGGTTGATCTGCCGGGCTTCATCAGCGTGCCCCGCCGGCAGCGACTGGGTGAAGCGCATGGCCGCCACCAGCGCCTGGCGAGCGATGCGCGACGCATCGAGGCGTTCATGGGGAAAAGGGCTGGGGTTGGAGGTGAGTTCATCGTTGGTGGCGCTTCCTACTTCGCGCCAAGTGCGTTGGTGGCTGCCGAGTTTCGTCTTCTCGCGCTCCATGGTGTTCTCCGGAGGGAAGAGTCGGCCGGCTCGGAACGCGGGAGAGCGTCATGGAGTTGGAGCGAGGAGGGCCGGGGTCATGTCCCCGTGCTGGCGTGCGGGCGTGGGCGTGCTCGTGATGGTGATGGTGATGGTGATGGTGCTCGTGGAACCATCCGAGCACGAGCAAGCGCCCCCCAACGTCCTTCGTCAGCCACCGAGGTGATCGGCGCGAAGTACGCAGCAGCCCGGAAGAGAAGCCATGAGCAACAGCACAACGATGCAATCACCACGAGCACGCACACGGGACCAGCCTTCTCGATCTCCCCTCACCCCTCCCGCAACCACCTCGCCACTTCCGTCGCGTGGTAGGTCAGCACGATCCCAGCACCAGCACGCTTGATGCTGGTCAACACTTCGAGAATCCCCCTGCGCCGATCCATCAGCCCCTCGCGGGCCATCAGCTCCACCATCGCGTACTCGCCGCTGACGTTGTAGGCCGCCACGGGCAGGTCGGTGATCTCGCGGACCGCGCGGATGATGTCCAGGTAGGCCAGGGCGGGCTTGACCATCACGATGTCGGCGCCCTCTTCGATGTCCAGGCGCACTTCCTTGAGGGCCTCGGCTACGTTCGCCGGGTCCATCTGGTAGCCCGAGCGGTCGCCAAACCCCGGCGCCGAGCCCGCGGCCTCGCGGAAGGGGCAGTAGAACGCGCTCGAGTACTTGGCCGCGTACGACATGATCGACACATTCTCGTAGCCCTCGGCGTCGAGCGCCTGGCGAATGGCGCCGATGCGCCCGTCCATCATGTCGGATGGGGCCACGAGATCCGCACCAGCCCGGGCCTGGGAGACCGCCGTAGCCACGAGCATGTCCAGCGACTTGTCGTTGTCGACGGTGTGCCCATCCACGTGGCCGCAGTGCCCGTGGCTCGTGTACTCACACATGCAGACGTCACCCATCAGCGTCAGGGGGAACCCCTCGGCCTTCAGGGCCCGGAAGGCCCGCTGCACGATGCCGTCGTCGGCGTAGGCCTGGCTGCCCTGGGGATCCTTGTGGTTGGGGATCCCGAACAGCAGCACGGCCCGCACCCCGGCGTCGGCGGCCTGCTCGCAGGTCTTCAGGAGCGTGGGGATGCTGTGACGGAACTGGCCCGGCATGGACACGATGGGCACCGCGTCGTCGGTCTCTTCCTGCACGAACAGGGGGTAGACCAGATCGTGGGGGTGCAGCTGGGTCTCCCGCACCAGGTCGCGGATCATGGGGCTCACGCGCAGGCGACGGGGACGATGGGTGGGGAACATGGTCGCTCCTTGGGAGGGAGGGCGGGAGTGGATGAGGCGTCGCTTCTTCGGCTGATGTCGGTGGCGCACAGGGCTACGGCGGTCGGGCTACGGGCTACGGCTCGTCGATGCGGGTCGTATCGCTGGTGGCCGAGGTGGCGCGCTGACTTCGTTCCAGAACCAGGGGCTACGACATCGCTCGAGGCCGGACGGCCAGGGGGAGCCGAGCCGCTCACCGCCCCCAGGAAGGAAGCAATCCCTGGCCCCTAGCCCGTAGCCCGTAGCTGTTCGCAGGGGAGCAGGAGCGTTCACAGCGGCGCCGTTCATGGAAGGAAGCGGAAGCCCGCGCCGCGGACCGTGAGGATGTGGCGGGGGTGACGGGGATCGGGCTCGAAGAGCTTGCGGAGGCGGACCAGGTAGTTGTCGACGGTGCGCTCCACGGGGAAGGCGTCGAGGCCCCAGACCTCTTCGAGGATGTCGGCGCGGGAGAGCACGGCGCCGTCGGCGCGAACCAGCAGGGCCATGATCTCGGCTTCCTTCTCCCCCAGCACGACCCGCCCGTCGTTGGTCTCGGCCTCGCGGGAGTCCAGGTCGATGCGGTAGCGGTCGAAGCTGATTACCCGGCTGGCGGGGAGCTGACGCTCGGCGGTGGAGCGGCGCACCAAGGCCCGCACCCGAGCGACCATCTCGGCGATGTCGAAGGGCTTGGCCAGGTAGTCGTCGGCGCCCGCGTCCAGCGCCCGCACCTTCGAGCCGACGTCCGAGCGGGCGGTGAGCATGAGCACCGGGGTACCGATGCCTCGCTGGCGCATGCCCTCGAGCACCGCGTAGCCGTCCTTGCCCGGGAGCGAGATGTCCAGCAGCACCAGATCGTAGGGGACCTCGAGGGAGGCCTGCAGGCCTTCGTCGCCGTCGCGGCACCAGCGCACTTCGTGCTGCTGGTTCTCGAGGTTCATGCGCACCATGGTGCCGACCAACTCGTCGTCTTCGATCAGCAGGATCCTGCTCATGAGCTGCGCTCCTTGGGGGCGATGGGGAGGGTGAGGGTGAAGGTGGCGCCTCGATCCGGGCCTTCCCTGTGCGCGACCAGGTCACCCTCCATGCGGCGGCAGAGGTCGCGGGCGATGGCCAAGCCCAGGCCGGTGCCGTGGTTGACGCCATGGCCGTCGGGCAGGCCGCGGCGGAAGGGCACGAAGAGGTGGTCGGCGGCGTGGCTGTCGAAGCCGACACCGTCGTCGGACACCGCGACGGAGACCACACCGTCCGCCGCGCTCACGGCGAGGCGCACCACCGGCCGCTCGCCGCCGTACTTCAGCCCGTTGTCCACGAGGTTCTCGAGCACGATGCGCAGCATGTCGGGATCGGCGAGGACCTCGAGGCCCCGGGTGTCGGGGGCCCAGCTCAGCTCCACCGCCTCGGGCCGGCCGGTCAGGGTGCGGCGGCGGTGCTCCAGGAACAGCTCGAGCTCGGAGCCC
>CAZHIK010000368.1:0-5295 GCA_964532635.1 uncultured Enterobacterales bacterium | reverse complement strand
GACGGTCACGACGTGCAGCTGGTGCTGACCCGAGCGCAGGGCGCCCGCCACCAGCATGTTCTCGATGCAGTGCTCGAGGCGGTCGGCGTTTTCGAGCCCCAGGTCGAGCAGGCGGGGCTGGACCTCGGAGGGGATCCCGCCGGAGCGCAGGGTCTCGAGCAAGGTCTTGATGCCGGTGAGCGGTGTCTTCATCTCGTGGGTGACCGCGTGGAGGAAGGCCTCCATTCGACCAATGTGGCGTCGCTCCGAGCGCACCAGCTGGAACAGCATCACGGTGCAGACGATGACCAGCAGGAACAGGAACAGGACCTCGCCGTGGACCATGGCCCGGCGGCCGCGGAGCTTGTCATCGATGAGCCGCACCTGCTCGGTAGCCGGTCGCACGCAGAGCTCAGCGTGCAGGGGCTCGGCCCGCACCTCGCCCGGAAGCGCGGAGCTGCCGCACGGGCCCAGCTCGAGGCTGCCGTCCTGCGGCAGATCGGTGGCGGTAGGCGGTGACTCGCGGTGACCCAGGACCAGGGCGGTCTCCAGGGCGCGATGCTGCAGCTCGGCCACCGCGGCCTGGCGCTCCACGTCGACGGCCTGGTTCATGAACACGGCCCACCACAGGACCAGGGCAGCCATGGTGACAAGGCTGAACCCGAAGATCAGGTGGTAGTGCCGCAGGCGCTTCATCAGACCTCGACCAGCTCCACGAGGGAATCGGCCAGCTCGGTGACCTGGGCCTCGCTGTGGGCGGTGGACAGGAACAGCAGCTCGTAGGCCGAGGGGGGCAGGTAGATGCCGCGATCGAGCATGGGGCCGTGGATGGCGTTGAGCCGCGCGATGGCGTCGGCGTCGATGGTGTCGGCCCGGCGCGGCATGTCGGCATCAGCCAGGTGGAACCAGATCAGGGAGCCGACCCGACGCCAGCGCAGCCACGGGCGGGTGGCAGCGTGGGCGGACAGGGTGGTGTCGAGCAGCAGGCCCAGCTCCTCGAGCCGGCCGTAGGCGCCACCGTCGGCCAGCAGGTCCATGGTGGCGATGCCAGCCGCCAGGGAGATGGGGTTTCCGCTGAGGGTGCCGGCCTGGTAGACGCCGCCCACCGGGGCCAGCTTCTCCATGATGTCGCGGGAGCCCGCCAGGGCGCCCACGGGCATACCGCCGCCGATGACCTTGCCCAGGGTGACGATGTCGGCGGGCACGCCGACCAGGTCGCCGTAGCCGCCGAAGCGCAGGCGGAAGCCGGAGATGACCTCGTCGAAGATCAGCAGGGTGCCGTGCGCGGTGCAGAGCCGGCGCAGGGTGCGCAGCCACTCGGGGCGCTGCTCGAGCAGGCCGTTGTTGCCCGGCAGGGGTTCGACCACCGCCGCGGCCAGCTGGGGGCCGTGCTCGGCGAAGGCGGCCTCGAGGGCAGCCTCGTCGTCCAGGGGCAGTACCACGGTCTGCTCGGCGAAGGCCGCGGGCACGCCCAAGCTCGACGAAGTGCCGAATGTGGCCAGGCCCGAGCCGGCCTTGACCAGCAGGCTGTCGGAGTGGCCGTGGTAGCCGCCCTCGAACTTGAGGATGCGGGGGCGGCCCGTGGCGCCGCGGGCCAGGCGCAAGGCGGTCATCACGGCTTCGGTGCCGGAGCTGACGAAGCGCGCCTGCTCCATGGCAGGGAAGGCCTCGAGCACCCGCTCGGCCAGCTCGATCTCGGCAGCGCAGCAGGCGCCGAAGCTCAGCCCGTCCACCGCAGCCCGCTGCACGGCCTCGATCACCACCGGGTGGGCGTGGCCCAGCACCAGCGGCCCCCAGGACATGCAGTAGTCGCTGTAACGGCGGCCGTCGGCGCACTCGAAGCGGCTGCCCTTGGCCCGGGCGAAGTAGACGGGGTTGCCACCCACGGAGCGGAAGGCGCGCACGGGGGAGCTGACGCCGCCGGGCATGACCTGGCGAGCGCGCTGGAAGAGCTTCTCGGACTTGGGACGGTTCATGGTGTCACTCCGGAAAAAACCTATCGTGGGAGGGGGGAAGAGGCGGATGCGTGGGCGGCCAGCAGCTGGGTCAGTTGGTCCGTGACGGCCATGGCGGGCCCCAGGATCTCCCGGACGCCCAGCTCGGCCAGGGCGGCGGCGGTGGTGGGGCCGATGGCCAGGAAGCTGTGATCCCGCAGCCAGGGCGCGCGGGACAGCAGGCGCCGGGCTGCGGAGGGGGCGGCCACGAAGACGGCGGCCACGGGGAAGGGCTCGAGAGGCTCTCCTTCAGGGGCCTGGTTGGCGTAGACCGGCAGGGCCTCGAAGGACCGACCCAGGGCACGCAGCCCGGGCTCCAAGCCCCCGCCCTTGGCGACGCCGCAGGGCACCAGGACCCTGAGGTCGGGCTCCAGGCGCGCGTGAAGGACCTCGGCCAGGGTACGGCCGGTGGGGGGCTCGGCCACCAGGTCCACGGCGATGCCGGCGGCCTCCAGGGCGGCCCGGGTCGCCTCCCCTACGGCCGCCACCACGGGGCGAGGCTCGGCCTGGACCAGGGACTCGGCCAGCCCCGCACGGATCAGGCCCTCGACCGCTCGGCGGCTGGCGAGGGCCACCGCCCCGAAGGACCCCTGAGGGGGCTCCGGGCACAGCCAACGGGTCTGGACGCAGGGGATCTCGCGCACGGGCACACCCCGCTCCGCCAGGGCCCTCGCCAGCTGGCGGTTGTCCTCGGGCTCGCGGGTCAGGACCACGCAGGGGCTGGACGACACAGCCAGTCCTCCGCGCTGCGCACGAGGGGCTCGACACGAGGGGCACCGGACTGCAGCCAGGCGCCCGCCTCGTCGATGATGGGCTCGAGCCCTGCCGCCTCGAAGCGCCGCAGCCGCAGCGCGCCTTCGGGGGTCAACAGAGCCAGGTGCAGGCGGGCTCGCCCACCGTCGAGGGCGACCCAGGCGCCGAAGGCGGAGTGACAGCCGCCGCCGGAGATCTGCAGCAGGCGCCGCTCGGCGGCGGCGCAGGCCCGGGAGACGGGGTGGTCCAGGGTGGTGACCCGGGCCGCGACCTCTGGGTCGTCGGAGCGGATCTCCAGCCCCAGGGCGCCCTGCCCCGGGGCGCAGGGCCAGAAGGCTGGGTTGAGCTGGTAGGGGATCATCCCGCTGATGTCGGCGTTCATGCGCTGGATACCTGCCCGGGCCAGCAGCACGGCCTCGCAGCGGCCCTCGAGGCACTTGCGGATCCTCGTGGGCACGTTGCCTCGGATGGCCACCGTCAGCAGATCGGGGCGCGCCCCCTTCAGCAGAGCGACACGGCGTGTGGACGAGGTGCCCACCCGGGCGCCGGGGACCAGGGGGATCTCCTCGTTGGGCTCGACGGCGTCGGCCCGGACCAGCAGCAGGTCCGCCACCGGTGCGCGCTCGGGGATGGCGCCGAGCACCAGCCCGGGGGGGTGCTCCACCGGCAGGTCCTTGAGGGAGTGCACCGCCAGGTCCACCTCGCCGGCCAGCAGGGCCCGCTCGATCTCCTTGGTGAACAGGCCCACGCCGCCCACCAGATCCAGCCGCACGTCCTGGCGCGCATCACCGGTGGTCTTGATGATGACGATCTCGCTGTCACCGGGCAGGTGGGCCTGCACCCAGCGGGCCTGGACCAGAGCCAGGGCGCTGCCGCGGGTGCCGATTCGGATCACTCCTCGTTCCATGTGCTCGTCTCCATGAGCTGCCGGGCCCCATCGCGGATGGCCTGCAGTGTTTCGTCGGTGTAGCCCGCAAACAGGCGCTTGAGCTCGGCCTCGAGCCGGGCCCGCTCGCCACGGCTCGCGTCGGGCAGCTGCTCCCGCAGCAGCGCGGGCAGATCTTCGCTCACCAGCCTCCGTGAGCGGCCCCGCACCTTCTCGATGACCGGCGCGAAGGCCGGCTCGTTGCAGAAGCGGTGCAGCTCACTCAGCGCCCGATCCACCATGGGATCGGTGGGGTGCCCCGCGCCTGGGTCCGCTGGGCTGGTCTGCCCCTGGTGCCAGTCCACCAGCTCGTCGAGCCCCACACGCCGCACCCAGCGGGATCCCACACGCCCATCCACCTGCTCGGGGATGCCGATGTCCACCAGGGTCAGGGCCCGCTCGGTCTGGAGTAGCTGCGGATCGACCACGGGCACCGGGGCCGCGGTACAGACGATGGCGGCGTCCACCTGCACGAGCAGCTCGGGCAAGGCGATGAGGGGCACGATGCCGCTGCCCTCGGGGGCGGTCCGGTTGCTGCGCTCCACGTCGAAGCGAGGGTCCTCGTCGAGGATCCCGACCACGCGCCGGCCGATGGAGCCCAGGCCCACCACCGCCACCCGCGATCGTCCCGCGGGCAGCTGCTCGCGCAGCCAGGCGATGGCCAGGCTGTGGACCCCCACCGCCGAGGCCTCGAGGTAGCCACGGCGCATGGCGATGCGCACCAGCCGACCGGCGATGGAGCCCAGCCCGTTGAGAATGCGCGACGAAGTGCCTCGAGTCCGAGCGCGGTGCAGGGCGTCGAAGAGCTGACCGGAGATCTGCCGCTCCCCCACCACCAGAGACTCCCGACCGATGGCCACCCGGAACAGGTGCCGTGCCGCCGCGTCACCGACGTAGGTGTAGGGCTCCACGCGGTCTCTGTAGGCAGGCTCGAGGCGCTGCCGCATTCGACTGCACAGCAGCTGCGCCGCCCAGGCCGGCTGGTGGGTGGCTACGATCCATTCGTTGCGGTTGCAGGTGTCCAACACCGCCAGGCCCTCGGCCCAGCCCTCGCGCTCGAGGTCATCGGCCAGCTGCAGGGCCTCGCGCTCGTCGAGCACCAGCTGGGACCGCACCCGCGACGGAGCGACCCGATAGTCGCAGCCCACCACGGCCAGCGGAATCCCAGCGGCACTCATCATCATGCGGGCACCTCGCCCGCTGGAGCCAACCACGCCCCGGCATCCACTGCGGTCTCGAGGCCCGACCTCACGGCGTCCTTGAGGCCGACACCGATCAGATAGTTCCCTGCCAGGAACAGGCCGGGCTGCTGGGTGCGGCGGGCTTGGATGCGCTCTATGCGATCGGGGTGGCCCAGCACCAGCTGGGGGATGGCCTGGCGATAGCGCAGCACCCGCACCATGTCGGGTGACGCGTCGAGCCCGGTCAGGTCCCGCAGGTCGTCGATGACCAGGGCCGCGAGAGCCTCATCGTCGAGGTCAAGGGCCTCGCGGTCCTTCATGCCACCCACGAAGCCGGCCAGCAGGTCGCCGCCGTTGGGTGCGCGGCCCTCGAACAGCCGACTGGGGAAGAGCACGCCCAGGCTGCGGAGTCATCGCTTTGAAGCGAACCAATTTCGTCTCTTTCTTCATTCTGCAGCCTATG
>CAZHIK010000367.1:7950-8492 GCA_964532635.1 uncultured Enterobacterales bacterium | reverse complement strand
GTGAGGTCCCCGACATTCGTGTTCTTGCCCTGGCGCTCGCCGATCCACTCGCGGGCGGCGGGAAGGCCGAGGATGAAGTCGTAGGTCTCGGTGGGGCCGGTGCTGGGCACCTCCATCACCAGTTGGGGGTGCAGCGGCTTGGCGGCCTCGAACCCCTTCTTGTACAGCGCGCGGTAGCCGGTGGCGGCGGCGCGGATGGCAGCTCCGTTGAGGATCATGGTGTCTCCGTTGGTGGCCGGGCCTCCGCCCGGCCGGTCAGGGGTTCAGGCCGCTACCGGCCGTCCACGAAGTAGGCGACGGTGCGAGGAGCGGAGGTGTTGGAAACCAGGCGGATGGTGAGATTGCCGCTGCCGTCCCACTCGCAGCTCTGCACCACGTTGCTGCCGGTGGGCTGCTCGTTCAGGCAGGCGAAGGCGGGCTTGGCGTCGTACTCCGCACCCAGGGCGACCTGGATGGTGGAGGTGGAGGTCAGCACTTCGGCGAGACCGGAGAGGAACTTGCCCATGTCGGTTTCGACGGAGCCGACATCGGCGTCCAACTCG
>CAZHIK010000367.1:0-7850 GCA_964532635.1 uncultured Enterobacterales bacterium | reverse complement strand
TTGACCGCGGCGGCCAGGTCGGTGGCGGTGGTGGTGAGGCTGGAGACGTCGCCCAGGGCGGTGTCCACCTCGCCCACCACGGTCTCGAGGTCGCCGGTGGTGAGGTTGGTGTAGGTGCCCTCGACGTCGATCTCGCTGGCGTCGTGCTTGTTGGCGGTGCCGTCTTCGTGGCCGTCCACCTGGGCATCCACTTCGTTGACCGCGGCGGCCAGGTCGGTGGCGGTGGTGGTGAGGCTGGAGACGTCGCCCATGGCGGCATCCACCTCTCCCACCACGGTCTCGAGGTCGCCGGTGGTGAGGTTGGTGTAGGTGCCTTCGACGTCGATCTCGCTGGCGTCGTGCTTGTTGGCCGTGCCGTCGAGGTGGGCGGCGAGGTCACCCGCCTCCTGGCCCTCGGGATCGATGTCCACCCAGCAGGAGGTGGCGCTGACCACCTCGGCGATGCGGCCGACGTAGACGTTGGTGGCGGTGGTGGAGACGGTCTGGTTGTCCGACAGCCAGACCTTGGCGCCGATGTCGGCGGCGGTCAGGCCGCTGGAGACGAACAGGAACTGGCCGTCGGCCCAGTACTCGCAGTTCAGGTCGCCGTCGGAGCCGGAGCTGTTGTCGACGCTCTCGCGGGCCACGCCGGCGAACTTGTAGCCGGAGGTGTCGGCGGCATCGACCAGGTAGCCGTCGGCGTCGGTGCAGACCATGCAGCCGAGGAGGATGGAGGCGGTGGCCGCGACACCGATGCTCAGGTACGAGCCGATGCGGCGGGCGGTGGAACGCTCGGTGGTGGAAGCGGGCATGGATCAGCCCTCCTTGCGGGACTGGAGGTACTCCTCGTCGGTCAGGCCCATCTGGCGGCAGATGGCCTTCTCCGGCTCGGAGAGGGTGTTGTCGTCGGTGGGGGTGTCGGGGGGAGCGTGAACAGGGGAGCGCAGCGGCACACCGGGAGCGCTGGACATCCAGGCCAGGAAGCCGGGACGGTCGCGCTTGATGTGGCCCTGGGCCCAGCCCTCGAGGGCCGGGGTCAGCTTGCCGTCGGCCCGGGCCTTGGCGAGCACCTGCTCGTCGGTGAGCTGCTCGACCTGGCCGCCGAGCTGGGTCAGCGCCGCGGTGTGCTCGTCGATGGGCACGTAGCCGGAGTGTTTCAGCTCCTGCTCGACGCGGCTCTTGGCGTCCTCGGGGAGCTCGCCGGGGTCCAGCTCCATCACGGAGCAGACCACAGCGCCCACGTGGGCTTCGCCGGCGACACGCGCGGCGGCGGCCTCGATGTCCTCGAGGCTGGCGTCCAGCTGCAGGCCGAGCGCGGAGCAGGCCGCGGTCATGCGGGCCTGGCTCGCGGCCACGGCCGCGTTGATGTCCTCGAGCTTGGCGGTGGGCTCCAGGCCGAGGGCGGAGCAGGCCGCGTCGAAGCGGGCCGTGAAGTCGTTGATGGCGTTCTCGACCTGATCCTTGGTGGTCGCCTCGGGGTCGTCCGAGCCGATTCCGAGGAAGGCCAGGCACAGCACGAAGAGCTGCAACATGAGCGTGGCTCCTGGGGTGTCGAACCTGGCAACGACCGGGGAGAGGGCCGCGTCCAGGAAGGGTGCGTTGGTGAGCGCGGCCGAAGTCAGCACCGTGCCGACGTTCTTGCCCGTGCGCTCGTCTGTGTGGTTGAAGTCGAGCACCGGCGAGAGGTAGCGGTACTCACGGTTGCGAAGCTGTGCGGCCGCCTTGGGCGTCCACTCCCGGACATGGCCCCAGACACCGTCAGCGCGGAGCTCGAGCCGGTCCACCCAGCCCGCTGCAGGCGCCGGGTTCCCGGTGACGGGGGCGTAGAGCGTCTGGTGGTCCCAGTCGATGGCCAGGTCGATCCCCCGGCGCTCGAAGTGCTCCACAATCTGCACCGCGCCGGCCTGGTCGATGGTGAACGAGCGGAGCTTCTTGCCCCGGCGGTAGCCCTTCCAGGTGCCGAACGGTGCCAGGTGGACCCACTCGGGGAGCTCGCCATCCTCATCCAGATCGACGGACAGCGGACCGGCGTCGGGGCCGCAGGCCACCAGGCCGAGCTCGGCCAGGCGGTCGAGGTTGGACAGGTGCACGGTCATGAGCCGACCCCCAGGGCATCGCGCCAGACAGGCGGGAACTTCGACCAGTCGAACTCGTGGGGCTCCCGCGCCGGGTCGCGCTCGAAGCCGCGGTCGGGCAGCTGTGGGCGTCCGGTGTGCGGGTCCACGGGCAGCTCGGTGTGGACCTGCCAGCGCTTCGCGCCCACCTCTTCACGGGTGTGTGCGCTCTTCCAGCAGCGGCAGCCGTAGCCGTTGGGCGGATTCCAGATCGTCCAGAAGTCGTGGTCGAACGGGTAGACCTTGCCGTTCTGGGCGGCGTGCTCGGGCCGGCTGTCCTCGTCGTCGGGGTTGTTGTACCGGAACAGCGGGCGGCGAGCGACGGCCTCGGGCCGACGCTGGCCGCGGTCGCGGCCCACCGAGTAGGCCGTGGCCCAGTTGGTCCGGAACATCGTCTCCAGCCGGTAGGGCTTCATCGGCCCCAGGCCCTGGCGGGCCAGCAGCGGCTCGAGGGCGTCCTCGAACTCCGACAGCGTGCCGCCCTCGCCGATGATGCGACCGAACAGCTGGTGAGCCTCCAGCAGCGCCGAGCTGCTCGTCCACCTGGCGATGGTGAAGGCCTGGGCCTGGGCCTCACGGGCCAGCGTGTCGAACTGGTCCTGGGTGAGCACGTCGCGCTGCAGCCACCAGGCCTGCGCCTCCCGAGGCGGGACCTTGGGGAAACCTTCCAGCACCTTGTCGCCCAGGCGCTCCTGGACCTCGCCCATCAGGCCGGCCTGCAGCAGCGTGTCGGAGATCTGCGGCGCCAGGACCTCGAGGTCCATCTCGCCGAGCAGCTCGACCAGGCGGCCGGGCACCTGGCCGATGTCCGTCAGCCGGTGCATCTCGTCCTGCAGGCGCTCCACGAAGGGCCGCCAGGCGTCCGCGTGGCCACCCTCGGCCAGGATGCGTTCGAGCTCGCCCTCGGCCTGCTGCAGGAACGGCGGCAGGCCAGTCAGCCTGCCCTGGGCCAGGGCCACCCGGAACGTGCCCGAGCGGCCCTGGCGGGCTTCGACTGGCGGGGCCACGGAGGCCCCTGGGGTGGTAGCCGGGTCAGGCGCGGAGGTGGTGGCGGGGGTGACAGGCGGAGGCAGGAGCTCCTCGCCGCCCTGGGGCTCGCGGAGGCCGAGCTCCTCACGGACCTGGGCCAGCGGCACGGGCACGCCCATGTCGCGGGCGGCCGCGAACACCTTGGCTCGGGTCTCCTGGGTCTCGGCCACGACCTTCTCGTCCGCAGGCGGCTCGACGTCGAACACGAAGTCGGGCACCGGGGCGTCGGGTCCGAAGTTGAAGTGGACCAGCGGGGTGAGCAGGCCGCGCTTGAGGGTGCGAGCCAGCTGCCGGGCGTCGGATTCGACCAGGTCCTGACGCACCTCGTTGTGCACCATGCCCAGCGCGCGGGAGCCGCTCTCGCCCTCGTCGGTGGTCAGGGTCTGACCCAACACCGCCTTGGACATGCCCCGCTCGCACAGAACGATCAGCCGCTCGTAGACGTCCACGCCGGCCGTGCCGCGGGAGTCGGTGATCAGCTCGAGCTTCATGTCCTCGGGGATGACCGCCGAGGCATCCACGCCCAGCTTGCGGAGGCTGGTCGCCAGTGCGGTGATGTCCGCGGGCTTCGCGCCCATCGGGTACTTGCCGATCCGGAACGGTGCGCCGAAGATCTCGGCGTAGCTGACCCAGTCCTTCACGGCGTAGTTCTTGAACAGGTACCACCACACCAGCACCCGGCCGAGGCCGGCCTGCACGGGGAAGCCGCTCTTGGCCTTGGCCACATGGGTGAGGAACCGGTAGGGCTCGAGCTCCACACCGTGGACCGGGTTTTCCTGGTCCAACAGGCGCCACTCGGTTGGGTCGTCCTCGTCGGGCACGAACCACCGCTGAGGGCGGTAGTCCATGTGGGTGACGCCGGCGACACCGTTGCGGTTGTACCATTCCAGCTCGACCACACCCAGGCCCTTCGAGACAGCGTCCAGCAGGTCGATCAGGCCGTCTTCGAAGTTGTCGATCTCGTCGATGCGGGTCCGGCAGAACTCCGCGATGCGGCGAGCTTTCGCGCGACCGTCGTTCTTGGGCGGCTCGACGTCCCAGGCCAGGTTCACCACCGCCCGCTTCCGGGTGGACAGCACGCCGACCAGGTGCAGATCGCGGTCCTCGATCTCGGTGAGCAGCTCCCAGAGCTGGCCGGGCCGGCCGTCGTCGGCCTCCTGCAGGTAGCTGGCGATCTTCGCGGGGGTGAGCCCCTTGGCCACACCGCTGGTCGAGGTGTCGCGGTAGCCGCCCCACCTGGTGGGCTCGCCCTGGGCCTGCAGCGGCACCTTCAGGCGCCGGGCAGCCAGGACCACCAGGTCCCGGCCGAGCTGCTGCAGCTGGTCACGTGCGCCCATCAGGCCAGCCCCCCGTTCACGCGCGTGAACAACCAGGCCCAGCCGAGATCGAGAGCCTCGCGCCAGGCCCCCTCGCCGAACGCCCGGGCGAAGCGCCGCTTGACGTGGACGATCTTGTCCGCCAGCGTGCCGCGCCCCACCTGGCGGATCAGGCGTACCGCCATCTCGAGGGCGTCGGGGCCGTCCTTCTTGCCCTGCGGGTAGGCCAGCAGCTGGCGCTCGAGCAGCCTGCAGGAGCCGTCGTCCGGGAAGCGGATGATGCCCTTCGAGACCAGCGGGGCCAGCCCGCGGATCCGGACGTCCTTGCCCTGCTCCTGGCGCTCGATGCGGATCCAGGACGGGAACAGCCCGGCCCTCGCACCCCAGCTGGTCATCAGGCTCTCGATGATGGAGCCCAGGCTGATGGCCTCCACCGCCGCGATGTCGGGCTGCTCCTCCTCGTAGATCCCGTTGGCCGTGTTCACCAACAGCTCGGGGTCGGGGATCCGCAGCCCGTCCACGCGGTGGACCAGCAGGTAGCCTTCCTTGGTGGGACCTCGGAGGGTGACCAGGAACTGGTAGTCCGCCTTGCGGCGGGTCGTGCTGCGGCCGAGGGAGGGGTCGAAGACCAGGGCCTTGGTGAGCTTGACGCCCAGGTAGTCACCCCGGCTGTAGTAGTGCAGCTCCTTGAAGGGCCGGCTGCCGTCCTGGGGGGGGCGGTCGTCGAGCTCGGAGCCGTACGACTCGTCGTTGTACTCCTGCTCGTGATCCAGTCCTTCGTTGGTCCACTTCGCCGGGTACAGGACCGTACCGTCCTCGTCCCGTGCGCGGAACCGCAGGGAGATCCAGCGAGCCTTGTAGCGCTCATGCTCGGTCAGGCGGACCGCCACGCAGTCGCCATCGACAGGAGTGCCCACCACGATCGCCCGGCGCTTCCGCTCGTCCAGGCCGCCGATCAACGCCGAGTTGATCTTCTTGGCGTTGGCGTTGCGCTGGTCGATGGTGCGTGTGGTCTCCTCGCTGTCCAGGTCGTCGCCCAGGGCGAGGGTCGGGCGCCAGGCCCCGTGCTTGCCGCCACGCAGGCTCTCGCCCATGCCGAAGGCGCGCACGCGGACACCGTTGCTCTCCCAGTCGCTGTCGCTCGCCGCGCGGCGGTAGGACCGCTCCCAGTCCCCGTGCCGGCAGGGCGACAGGTCGCCCCAGTCGTAGCGGATGAGCGGGTTGAGCTCGAGCTCCACCCGGGCGGCCGCGGTGAACTCCGTGGCGGTCGATCCGTCCACTGCCACGACCTGGATGTACGGGTCCCAGACCAGCGGCATGACCCGCTCGGACTCGATGCGGTCGTAGACCTGGGCAAGCCAGGCGTCCATCTCCTCCTGGACCTTCGGGTCCCAGTGTTCGGGAAGGCCGAGGCTCTCGCAGGACAGCTCGCCACGGGCCAGCCAGCGCTCGACCTCCTCTTCCATCGCCTCGCAGATCGCAGCGTAGAACTCCGGGTCGTCTTGCTCGAGCGTGCCGTTCTCCCAGGCCTCGAGGATCGGCCCGCACACCGCCTTGTAGACCAGCGTTCGGAAGGTGCAGGTGGTGGACTTGGCGTGTCCGCGAGGCGCGCGGACGGCCGCGAACTGGGCGAACATGATCGCCAGCTCGAGCACCACGTGGAAGGGCGAGCCCTCATCCCGGAAGTAGTGACCCAGGTAGGTCCGGCCGAAGAAGCTCTGGGAGACCACCGCCCGGGCCTTGCGAGCCAGGCGGGCCTCGGGGCTGTCGCCCTCGAACTTCGCTGCGCTGACCTCGGCCTGGCGGTCGAGAGCCTCGACGCGATCCCAGAACCGCTTCTTGGTCAGCCGGCTGGCGGAGCTACGCGGCATAGCGCTGCTCCAGACGGGTCGCGAAGGGCACCAGGTGAGGCTTGAGCGCGGCCTGAGCCTGGGGATCGACCTCGGCCAGGAACTTCACCAGCTCCTCGAGCAGCTCGAGGCCGACGTTCAGGCGGAGCTTCGGATCCTCCTCGGTGGCGCCGTAGCGGTGCTCGGGCCAGGCCTTCTCGACCTGCACCCAGGCGTGGTACCGCTGGGGATCGTTGGGACTGTCCAGCACAGCCTGGATAGCCGCCGCCTTCACCGCCCGTACCTGGTCGGCGTAGCTCACGGCGTGCTGCCGCTGGTCCATCCAGCCGTGCGCAGCGCCCTGCTTCTGGAGCGTGCTGACGGGGATGCCCGACAGCTCCGAGGCCTCGGCGTAGGTGCAGCCCTCCTGGATCACCAGGCGGCGCGCCTCTGCCATGGCCTCGCGGCGGTTCACGACGCGAACTCCACGCCAGGGTCCTCGACGCTGCGCTCGGCCACGTCGATGCCCTTGGGGGTGACCTTCACAGCCTCGAGCACATGGGCGCCGAAGCTCTGCCGCTCGTGCTCGATGTACCCGCTGTCCTCGAGGTAGGCCATGTCGCGATCGAAGTCGCGCTCGGCGTCCCGGCCGTAGTAGGCCGGGCCCATGTTCCGCTCGAGGATCGCCCGGGCGAGACTGCCCGGGTACTGCTCCAGCAGGGTCAGCAGGATGAGCCCACGGCGCAGGCGGGCAGGGCTACCTTTCGACATGGTTCCCCCAGCAGGAGTGTGGTGTGGGGCCGCCGTCCTGGCCGCCCCACACCCGACTCGAGTCGTAGACTTGCCCATCCAGGGCGTTCGCATTGGACTGTCGCGGTGATCCGTGGAAGAGGCCCCCTCCCAGGCGCGGCCGGGTCCCAGTCGTTCGTCTCTGCAGGAGGAGGAGAAAGTCCATCAAAGGCAAGGCTCGCGCAGGGTTCGGGGCAGGCAAACAACAGCACGCCCCGGCGGAGCGTGTGCGACGAAACTGCGTCCTCGGTCAGCGGGTCAGCAGCTTCACCAACTGGGCGACGTCGGTGCGCAACGGACCGAGCTCCCGGGAGATCTCCGACAGCGCTGCATCCTGGCGGTCCATTCGGCGCTCGAGCTGCTGGCGGGTGTCGCGCATCGACGCGCGGATGCTCGCGTCGAGCTCACGCATCTCCGCCTTGGTGGCGTACTGCTCCCGGGTGAGAGCGATGCGCTCGCCAAGCTGGTCGCAGCGCTCGTTCACTTCTTCGAGCGCCTTGCGAACAGCGGCGTTTCGCTCGTCCATCACCGCGTTGCGACGACGGATGCCCTCACGAATCCAGAACGCCACCAACACGACGACCAGGTCGAGGACCGCGGTGACGATGGCAGGCGTCCAGGGGCTGGCCAGCGGCGAGACCGGATCGGCAGCCAACGCAGGCAGGGGCGTCAGGAACAGCAGGGCGATGACAGCCAGGACGGCCGTAGCCAGGAACAACAGCACGGGACGGCGCGGCATCGAGACCTCGGGGCGCGAGTTGGCCCGAGGGTAGGCGATACGAGCTTGTGCTCGT
>CAZHIK010000366.1:0-8502 GCA_964532635.1 uncultured Enterobacterales bacterium | reverse complement strand
AGCTCCCGCAGAGGCATGGTGACGTCACTGCAGACCACGAAGCGGGGGAGTCCGCTGTAGATGGAGAAGACCTTCTCCACGAAGGCGCGGTCCAGGGGCTCGGGCTCACCCACCGCGCACTTCTCGGCGTGGTAGTCGGCCACCTGACGCAGCAGATCGAGGGCCGGTCCGGGCTGGGGGCGGGCGGGCACGAAGCGGTCGGTGAGCTTGACCAGAGCCTCGCGGCCGCTGGGGGCCAGGTCCACGGGCAGCTTGCGGATGGCGGCGTCCAAGACCTGGAGCACCGGCTCCCGGGCCAGGGGCCGGATCTCGATCTTCTGGAACAGATCCACGAAGCCGGGGACCTGGGCCATGGCGCTGAGGATCTCGGGGCTGACCTCGCCGATGACAGCCAGGCGCCGCGACTCGATCATCGGTCGCCAGGTCTCCAGGACGTTGTCGTCGTTCTTCGAGGTGCGCCCCACCGCCGGCAGGTTCCAGACGTCGCTGACGTACAGCGCGGCGTTCAGCTTGACCGCCGACTCGGCGATGCGGGTAGCCTTGGTCTGCCACTCGCCGATGTAGCGGGTGCCCACCATGACCGTGGAGGTGGAGACCGAGAACAGCTTGCGGCCACCGCTCGAGGCCATGCGGCGGGCCAGCTCGTGGATGGTGGAGGTGCGGCCCGCCCCCGTCCGACCCACCAGCAGGACCGACCGGCCCTCGGTCACGACGCGCAGGAGCTGCTCGACCTCGTCGTCGCGGTGAAGGATCGGAGCCAGGGACCCGGCCTCGGCCGTCAGGTCCCGCCCCTCGCTGCGGAGCGCCAGGGTGTAGTCATCGTCCATGGATTCCCTCTATCTCGGCGGGCGCCCCCGGCTGCCCGCCCTCCCGGATCCGGAGCAGAGGGCGCAGCCGGATGTCGATGCCGTTGAGCTGCTTGCGCAAGGCGTCCTGCTGCTCTGCGTCACCGTCGGCCTGCGCGCGCTCGAGGGCCGCCAAGACCTCGGCCCTCTCGGACTCGAGGGCCGCCAGGCGCTCCAGCGGGTCCTCGGGGGGGGCGTGGGCACCCCCCTCGGGCGGTCGGGGATGCGGCAGGCCGGTGCCCGGATCGATGCCCGGCGGCGGAGCCTGGCTGGGCTCGTTCACCCCGGGCCGATGGGGGGCCTCGCCAGCGGGAGTCGTCGCGACCAGGCGCCCCCGGCGCTGGGCCTGCAGCCGCTCGGCCAGCTCCGGATCGCCGGCGGCGAGGTCGTGGCGCTCCTCGGGATCGGCCCGGAGGTCGAAGACCTGGGGCGGGCCCTCGCCGAGGATCAGCTTGTGGTCCGGGGTGCGGAGGGCCACGCCACCCTGGGCCACCGCCACCGTCGGCGGCCTGTGGGCCGACGCCTCGCCCCGCAGCATTGGCACCAGCGAGCGTCCCAGCAGATCCTGTGGGATGGGCTGGGAGGCACGCTCGAAGAGGGTGGGCGCGAGGTCCATCAGCTGCATCGCCGGAGCCAGCTCCACACCGGCCGGGAGCTCGGGATCGATGATCACCAGCTCGACGTCCAGCGCAGCGTCCCGCAGCGCCTCCACGGCCGGCAGCGCCCGGTGGTCCGCCGCCGACAGGACCACCAACATCGTGCTGCTCTCCGCCTCCCTGCGCTCGATGGTGTCGAGTAGCTCCGAGAGCTGGGCGGCCGGATCGGAGTGCCCCTCCGCCTCGAGGGCGCCGAGGGTGGCCAGGGCGAACCACGGGCTCTGCGCCTCGCCACGAAGCCACTCGAGGAACTCGGGGTGGCGTTCGTCGAAGGACACACCGAAGTCGAGCTGGCGGCCGATGCGCTCGGACCAGCCTGGTCCCCAGGAGACCGCAGTGCTGTACCCGGCGTCCTCGAGGGAGGCCAGCAGCGGCGCGGGCGTACCAGGCTGCCAGGGGTGGACAGGCTCCCCGCTGGCGGGGGGGAGCTGCCCGCTGAGCGCCGACAGCAGCGCATGGTCCAGGGCGGGGCTGTTGCGGAACGCGGCAAGGAGACGAGTCCCCTCGGCCGCCAGGGCGTCCAGTCGCGGCGGGGCGCCTTCGTGGTCCGTCATCGCCACCACGAGCATGTCGGGGTAGCCCCCGGTCTCCAGGCCCGCGACCTTGGGTGCGACCTGGGAGGCCAGCTCGAACAGCGGGCACGGCGCCCCTCCGTCGGAAGGAACGGTCACCAGGTTCCAGGCCTGGATCTGCCCCAGCGCCACGCTGGGGGTTCCCAAGGCGAGGGACATGGCCTGCGCGAGCGCTGGCCCCGACGGCCGATCCTCGTGCACCAGCAGCGCTGAGATGCCCTGGGTAGCCAGCTCTGCCGCTTCGGCCCGCAGGCAGGCGGAGTGCTCCTCCCCGATGACGCCGTCCCAGCCGGGAACGGCGGCCTCGGACTCCTCCATCGCGCCGGCCTGCAGGTTGAGGGCGAAGCGCGCGATGTTGCTACTGCGCAGGCTCTGATCACCGTGCTCGGCGGGGGTGGCGGTGACCGGGCGCCGGTGCTGACGCTGCCACAAGATGCCGAAGCCGGTCTCGAGAAGCTGGCCCTCGCCCGTGGGCACCTCGAGGGGCAACTGCATCACGCCGCCCTGGGGGAGCTGTCCGAGCACCGCATCGAGATCCACGGGCAGCGCGGCTGTGAAGCGGGGGCGCTCACTCCACGCCCGTGGCCAGGTCGCGGTGTCGGCCAGCACGAGGGAGACCAGGCCGATGCCCAGCACCGGCCGTAGCCGTGGGCCCACACGCCCATGTCCCAGCAGAGCCGCCGCACCTGAGCACGCCGCGATGGCCAGAGGCACGGGCAGCAGGACCCCGAGCCGACTCCAGAACTTGATGTAGGACAGCGGGGGCAGCAAGCCTACCAGCCAAGAGGCCGGCAGCGAGAAGCGGTGCTCCGGGCTGATGTCCAGGCTCCGCCCCAGGGACAGCAGCAACAGCCACAGCCCGATCAGTAGCCACCCCAGGGCCTGTCGTGGACGGGCCACCGCCCCGACGATGGCCAGGACGAGCAGCGCTACCCCGGGGTAGACCGGCTGATCCATCAACAGAGCGTGTCCACCGGGGTGCGAGGCCCGCAGGGCACAACCCAGCTCCACCAGGCGCAGAGGAGGGACCGGGAACTCGGTGGGCTCCACCAGCGAGCCGAAGGAGGCCGGAGGGTAGGCCAGCAGCGCCAGCGGGGCGGGCAAGGCCACCAGCAACGCCACACCAGCGACCAGCCCCAGTCGGGCAATGGTGCTGCGGCGTTGCTGGGAGCCGATCAGCAGCCAGGCACCCAGGGGTAGCTCCAGGAGCAGGGCGAAGGACGCCGCGTAGCCACCTCCCAAGGCCACCAGACCCAGGAGCACCCCGGCCGACAGCCCCGTCTTCCAGCCAGCATCACCCCGGACCCAGGGCAGCAGCAGCGCCAGGTGCCAGGGCATGAGGAGCAGCGGCAGGTACTCGGTGCGCCCGAAGAAGGGATGGGAGAGGGTGAAGCTGCTCCCCACCACCGCTGCGACCAGCAGCGCCGCAGTCCAGGCGGCGCGATCGGGCTCGGGCTCGAGCACTCGGGCCAGCCGATAGCAGCCCAGCCCCGCCACCAGCAGCGCCCCGGCGTGGAGCAGGTTCCAGCCCAGGGAGGCTCCCACCAGCCCGCCACCACCAAGCCAGTAGCCCGGCAGGAACAGCAGCAGACAGACCGGGTCCATCAAGTGTACCTCGAAGCCGTCGGGGAAGGCGACATCGGGCGCGAGCCGAACCAGCGGACCGTGGGAGAAGAGCTTCTCGGCGGTCACCCACAGCGACCACAGGTGAATGGGACCCTCGCTCGCCCCGCTGCCCAGCTGCAGGCTCAGGGGCTGCAGAAAGGCCTGCCCGCCGTAGAGCATCAGCAGGAGCCCGAGGAGCAGCGCAGCGGGAAGCCAGGGTCGATGGCGCAGCATGGGCGGAGCATAGTCCGGGGCTGGGCCGCGGGGAAGCTCCCGCGGAGGGTGGGACCGGAGCTACATACCGGAGCCGAAGATGAGGTAGACCGCGCCGGAGTCGACGCCGCCGCTGTCTTCAGCGGGGGCGCTCACGGCCAGATCGTCGTTTCCGTTGCCGTCGAGATCGCCCAGGCTCACGGCGTGGAAGCCGGCCTGATCGTTCGCTGCCGTGCCCATGATGGACAGGTCGGCCGTGTCGATGGACACGACACCCTCGATGGCATCGTAGAACACCGCGAGCAGGCCGGCGTTGAGCTGTGCCCGATCGGAGCGGAACGAGCCCACGGCGAAGTCGTCGCTACCATCGCGGTTCAGGTCGCCTGCGGCGGACACGGTCAGGCCGGTGAAGTCCTCGGCGGCTTCGCCTGTGATGGTAGCCCGGGCGGCCAGGTGGATGAGCATCTCGCCCGCAGGGGGCCCCAACACCAGGTAGCCGGCGCCGGCGTTCTCACCGCCCGCGTCGTGGCCGTCAGCGCCAACGATCAGATCCGGGGTGCCGTCACCGTCGATGTCGCCCGCCACTGCGGCGCGGGTGCCGACCCAGTCACCGGGCCGCTCGCCCGTCAGGATGCCGTCGGAGTCGGCCAGGTCCACCTCACCCTCGAAGGGTCCGTAGATGGTGTAGACCTCACCAGCGTCGATCCCGGCGACCCCTGCCTTGAAGGCGGTGATGACCATGTCGGCCACGCCGTCGCCGTTGAGGTCGTGGCCGCCGTCCAGTGAACGCCCCATGTAGTCGGCGTCGGCCAGGCCGTTCAGGGTGGCGTCGGCCTGGGACAGGTCGGTCTCGCCAGCATCCAGGGGACCGTGGAAGATGTAGGCCACCCCCGAGGTGAGGCCGCCGCTGTTGACGGCCCCAGGGGCGGTGACCACCAGGTCCTCGGCGCCGTCGTCGTTCACATCGCCCGCGCAGCCCACGGCATCGCCCAGGCGCTGAGTCTCTGCGGTGCCCAGGATGGTGACCGAGGCGTCGCCCAGGCTCTGCTCACCGCTGCCCGCGGAGAAGATCACGTAGGCCGCGCCGGCGGCGGTGCCCGCGGTGTCGTCCGACCGGGCGCCCACGATGAGGTCGGCCAGGCCGTCGCCGCTCAGATCGCAGCCGTTGGCCACCGAGTCGCCCGCCTCGGCACCGTCGGCGGCGCCCAGCCAGGTGGCGCCGGATTCGGTCATGCTGCGATCGTTGTCGAAGGGCCCGGGCATCACGAACACCGCGCCCAGCTCGCCGTCGTCGGTGCTGTGGTGCCGGGCTCCGATCACCAGATCCAGGTTGCCGTCGCCGTCGAGGTCGCCTGAGAGGTCGAAGCTCCTGCCCGCCCAGTCACCCTCGCCAGCTCCGGTGACGGCGATGTCGGCGTCGGCCAGGCGCAGATCGCCCGACAGCGCGCAGTTGTTGGCGGTGCCGTCGCAGTCGTCGTCCACGCCGTTGTCGCAGATCTCGTCGGCGCCGGGATTGACCTCGGGGTCCTCGTCGTCGCAGTCGACATCGTCGGCGTAGCCGTCGCCGTCGGCGTCGGTGCCCCCGATGGCGGTGTCGTCGGTGTCGTCGGTGTCGTCGGGCTTGCCCCAGCGACAACCCGCGAGAGCGATGGCCAGCAGGAGGGGTACCAGGCGTACGGTGGTCATTCGGACTCCCCGCTGTCATCGGGAGGGGCCGCGTCATCGTCCAACCAGTCTCGGCCCTCGTCGAGGAAGGCCCGCAGCTGGGGGCCGACGTCCTCGCGGGAGAGGTGCTGGACCTCGAAGGGGAAGAGCAGGTCGTTCTTCATCATGCTGCGTACGACCGGCGCGCGCAGGAAGACCTGGTCCTCGTGGAACTCCGAGAAGGCCCCGTTCAGGCCTGGCAGGTCCGGCAGCCGACCACGTCCATCTCGATCAGCCGAGCGACCCGATCGCAGCCTTGGGGGAAGGGGGACTCGCAGCCCGAGTCCAGCACGAGCATGCGGTTCAGGCCGCCGTGGACCAGCTTGGCGTCCCGCACGAAGCCCAGGGGCTCGGCGAGGTCGCCCTCCATGGGCAGCACATCGCCCAGGTAGACCGGCGCGTGATCCCAGTGGGCCAGGGCCATGCCCACCGAGCCCATCTCGCTCTGGGTGGCGGTGCTCGCTCCAGCGCTGTGACCGTAGGTGAGCAGCAGGCCCACCCGGGTGTCCCACAGGCTGGGGCCGTGGGGCGCCGCGAGGTGGCCTACCTCGGGGAAGGTCCACAGGTGCTGGATGTCGTCCAGGTCCGTGACGTCCCAGAACATGATGCGACCCAGATCCTCACCCGCAGCCTCGGGCGCCACGGAGGTCTTGAAGCTGTTGAGCAGCATCACCCGGTCTTCGTGCTCCACGATCTCCAGGCAGTTGAGGGTGCGGTCGTCGCCGGCCTCCTCCAGTCCCTCGGGCTCGAGCAAGGTCACGGCCTCGGCGACGGTGCTGCCTTCTTCGGGGGGCGCGAACCACATCACGCGGTTCAGCGTGGTGTCGCTGAGGGCCAGCAGCTCGCGCCCGGGCATCCAGCCCAGCTCGTGGGGGAAGATGGTGTAGCACTTGGCGGCATCGGAGTGGATCTGAGGTGCCGGGTCGTCCCCGAAGCTCTCGTGGATCTCCAGGCAGCTCTCGTGCAGGTGGTGGTCTTCGGGAAGCGAGACCTCCTGGATGCGCCAGCTCGGCTCCACCGGCCAGCTCAGGGGCACGGCCACCACGCCTCCGGGGCGGATGTCTTCCTCGTCGTCGGCCTGGCGGGCGAAGACCATCAGCAGCTGCTCGGGATCGGACTCGCGATCGTAGAGCACCGTGAAGGCCTGGCAGACCGCCCAGCCGTTGGGCAGGGTGCCTGCGCACAGCTCGGGCACCAGATCGTCAAAGCACACCTCGGCCCGCAGCCGGGCGCCATCGTAGTCCATGAAGCGCACGCAGCCGTGGGCGGTGTTGGTCAGGATGACCACGTCGCCGGTGGTGCCGTCAGGGCTTGGCTCGGTGTCGCTGTCGGGCGGATCCACCGGCGGACAACCCGCGGCGACGAGCAGCAGCGCAGTGGTGAGCAGGGCGCGGTGCGGCATCACTCCTCCTCCGGAAGCTGGAACAGGTAGATGGCGCCGGCGTCTTCACCGGCACTGTCGTTGCCCAGAGCACCCATCAGCAGGCCGGCCACGGCGGCGTCGCCCATCACGTTCCCGGGATCGCCGATGGACCAGCCGGCCATGTCGTCGGCCGCCTGACCCCGCAGGATGACATCGGCGTCGGCCAGGCTGTGGCTGCCCACGGCCAGGTTGTAGTACACGTAGGCCGCGCCAGCCGCCCCGCCGTCCACCCCCTCGGCGGCCGAGGCGCCGATGGCGACGTCGGGTCGTTGGTCGCCGTCGAAGTCGCTGGTTCCCGACACAGCGGTACCGGCCAGGTCGCCCGCCCCCTCGGCGGTGAAGCTCCCGCTGGCCTCGACCAGGTAGTCCAGATCGCGCAGGTCGCTGGCCAGCACCAGCCAGGCAGCGCCGGCGTTGGCGCCGGCGGTGGTGTCGCCCCGGGCGCCGGCCAGGAAGTCGTCCTTTCCGTCGCCGTCGTGGTCACTGGCCGCGCCCAGGCTCCAGCCCGCCCCCAGCAGGGAGCCAGGCTCACTGCCTGGGATGATCATGTCGGCATCGGCCAGGGAAGCCGAGGCCCTGACCGGCCCCATGAACAGGTACATGGCACCGGAGTCGCGGCCGCCGATGTCGGACAGCCGAGCCCCGATGAGCAGATCGGGCACCCCGTCGCCGTTGACGTCACCGGGGCAGATGGCGGTGGAGCCGGCCTGGTCGCCGTCGGCTTCGCCGCTCAGCCGGATGTCGTGGTCGCTGAGGGTGCGGTCGGCGGTGATGGGACCGAGCACCACATAGGCGCAGCCAGCGTCGGTACCCACGCTGTAGTCATACTGGGAGGCGACGAGCAGATCGTCGGCGCCGTCCTGGTTGACGTCCCCCACGCCCACCGCGTCGCCCAGCCAGTCGCCTTCGGCCTGGCCGTAGACACGCACGTCGGCGTCTGCCAGCTGGTGCTCGCCTTCGGTCTGGGGACCGAAGACAAGGTAGACGGTGCCGGCGTTGGGACCGCTGTGGTCGGCGGCCGGTGCGCCGAACAGCAGGTCGGGCTCACCGTCGCCGTTGAGGTCACCGGCATCGCCCACCGTGCGGCCAGCGTTGTCGCCTTCGGCTTCGCCCAGGTACCAGGCCCAGGCGGTGTCCATGCTCTGCTCGCCGCTGACCGGCCCCAGGAAGAGGTAGGCTGCTCCCGCGTCCTCGCCGCCGGCGTCGTGGCCGAAGGAGGGAAGCAGTAGCTCGCCATAGCCGTCGCCGTTCAGATCGCCCACTGCGGCCATGTGCTCGCCGGCCTCGTCGCCCGCCGCGGCACCATAGAAGGTGGCCACGGCGTCGCCGGGCTCGAGCTCCAGGACCTCGGAGCAGGCCCGGCCCTCGTCGATGTCGCCATCGCAGTCGTTGTCGATGTCGTCGCAGAGCTCCTCGGCCGACGGGTGGACCTCTGGATCGTTGTCGTCGCAGTCGTAGTAGTCGGAGTAGCCATCGCCGTCGTT